>CAZMDX010000160.1:0-4109 GCA_964564805.1 uncultured Pseudoalteromonas sp.
TACCCACCGCCGCGACCATGATTGCAGGCAAAGCGAAAATACCAGAACCGATCATGCCATTTACAGGGATCAGTGCCGTTCCCCAAAAGCCTACAGTACGCGGTAACGCTTGGTTGTTTTCCAAATTATCATCCAAAGATTTTAAAAATATAATAGGTGAGCACAATAAACGATATCCCTGACCTATTCAAATCGCTTCAAACAACTTTATGCCCATATTTCATATTTAAAACTGGCGTTCTCAAGAATGGATTTTGGCGTGTTAATACCGATCAGCAATGGACTCTTTTAATACAAAGTGGAGTAAATTGTATTGCTGAAGACACTTATACAGATAGCTTGGATGAACACATTGTAGTTATGCGTGCTTTAAAAGCGCCAATTTATGATCATAAGCCAGATTAAGGCATTACAGCTTTTTCATGTCCCCTTTTTTAGGCTCCACCTTATTTATTGGATGATTTTAAATCAATTAATCTGTCATTCATTGGTTCTGATCCCTAGAAGAACATTACGTATTACGATATTAAGTGAAGTCCTTCGGATAGCGTTGACTTAAACGAACGAATGACACTTATTAAAAATCAAAGCATCAATGAAGTTCAGTTTAATATTAATCTTTAAGGCTATGGTGATGAGTCAATACTTGTTGTGAAAGCGTGGAGTAGAAAAGCTAAAAACACGCTAGAAGCGGCATTACATTGGGCAGGCAAGTTCTAATATTATTTGTATAAAACATAGGAGCCAATTGCCTTCATCCGTTGCAAACTAGTTTATTAATCGACCCTTTATATGCTTTGATTGTTTTTTATTTTTTTATGGTTGTATTGTTTCATTGTGCCTAGTGTTTTGTGCTTAGTGCTTAGTATGAGCGCTAGCACCTTAGCTAAGCTTGATAATGTATTAAGGCACGTTTTTCAATTTTCTATCGGTGTAGTGGGATCATCTTTTCAGTGAGCAAAAGCGATGGCTGACTAAATTTTTATATTCAACCGATATGACTCGTTTATGCTATCTCGGCTGATAGGTGAATTAAATAAAATAGTTTCGACTGCACCGATAAAAATTATTTACCCATCTTGGCGAAGATATTATTACTTTTATTTAACTAGAAACTTGCATCAACTCAATCTGTTTGTGTCTCTTTGTGTCTGCTTGAACTTAGGTCATGTTGAGTTTTTTGGTATTACACTTTAATCACAAGCAATTTTGTTGTGTCGCTGGCAAAACAATCTACAAAAGATATGATTAAAAATAATATTAACGTTTTTGTTTCTCACCCAACACTTTTCTCATCTCTGTGTATTTTAGAGATTTGATGAAGCACACTAATGCGCCAGTAATAAAAATTGCAGCAAAAAAGAGGCAGCGGTGCGTCGTTTTGCTGTTTTAGCATCGTTATACCTATTTATGCTAAATAGGCATTGACTCAAGTCATCTGCAAACATCAATGAATCTCACTCTCTAAGTAAGTGTCAAATAATGTAATAATGGCGAAGGGTTTCGCCCTTTTTCATTTAGTCAATTGATGGGTTACGATGTTGCACCGCTAAGTTATTTGGCGAGATATTAATTCTCTAGATATGTGAATTAAGGAATTAAGGAATTGAGTTATACCTCATTCAAAAGCAAACGTTTAATCATGAACTACCATAGTTTTACTTTTTACTTCACCAAAATTTGGAGGCTTAGTTTTGTCTTTTATTACTTCGATAATTTTCTGTGTGAGCTTATCTGGATTTATCGGCTTAGATATATAATCGTTCATACCAGCATCAATACATTTTTGCCTGTCTCCCACCATAGCATTCGCTGTCATGGCAACGATCGGTACATCGCGCCACATTTTCCCCGCTTTACCTTCTCTGATCAAGGTGGTGGTTTGATATCCGTCTAGCACTGGCATCTGGCAATCCATTAGAATTAAGCAATAGTCACTTTTTTTCTCAGTTTTATTTAATTTGTTAAGAGCCTGCTGACCATTATCAACAATATCGACCAATAACCCTATTTCAGACAACATCTGTTGCGCAATCATCTGATTAATCGAATGATCTTCAACAAGGAGTATTCGCTTCCCCAAAAATTTTGATCTGTTAGATATATCGCCGTCAACATTTTTGGTTTCACCTAAGATAACGTGGTCATATGCCTGCAGATATAATACAAAAGTGAAGATGCTGCCGGCACCTACTTGACTGTTGACGGTGATGTATCCGTTCATTAATTTACATAAACTTTTAACCATACTCAAACCAAGTCCAGTGCCCCCAAAAATTCGGGTTGAAGAAGTATCCACCTGTTGAAAAGATTCAAACATACCAGTAATACTTTTTTCATCGATGCCAATACCTGTATCGCTCACAGAACAAATAAACTTCTTAACATTGCTCGTGGCTAGTACTTCAGAAATACTGGGGTTACACAATTCTGCACGAATACACACATCACCGCTGTCAGTAAACTTTATGGCATTACTCACTAAATTCGAAATTATCTGACGAATTTTGACTATGTCACCTTTCACCTGAGTATCAATTAAACCCACAAGCTCAAGTCTTAAGTTCAATCCCTTTTTTTCAGCTTTAATACGTGCTATTTGAGACAATTGATGAATGTTGTCTCGTAAATTCATTTTGATATTATCTAATTTCAATTTACCAGCTCCTATTTTAGAAAAATTGAGGATGTCGTTGATAGTGGTTAACAGTGAGTCTGCGCTTGACTGGGCAACAGCAACATATTCGTGTTGTGGGCCGCTAAGTGCGGTCTGCTTAATTAAATGCAGGCTCCCTATCACGCCATTCATTGGGGTGCGTATTTCATGACTCATATTTGCCAGAAACTCTGACTTAACATGATTCGCTTGCTTACTTTCTTGCGTTGCTTTTTCTAATTTTTCTGTTCTTTGTTCTACCAGTTCAGTAAGATTTTTATTGATGGATCCGAGCTCTCTATTTAAAGACTTATTTTTTAAATTGGTATTCTGCAGCTCACTGATGGTTCGTCGTAATTTCCGACTAAACTGTGTCAGGGCACCATACATATCCCGCAACTCAACAATTTCTGAATGCCTGTGAGAAATGTGTAAATCAGTAAAATCTTTTTCGGTACCCGCTTGAACTAACAACTCACTGAGATTGGCTATGGGTTGACAAAGGTAATCCGCAACTCGTCGTGCAATGACGACTGATACGCCGATGGCTAAAATAATGAAAACAAGAGAGCAAGTCGCATAACTGGCGATAGTGGCTTCATAAAATAAACGATCAACTCCGACGATTACTGTCCAATCTAGATTGTCAGAAGTGGCCTTACCTATTATTCGATGGTGTCCTTTATCAGTAACAACAAAATAATCAGTTAAACTTTTAACATGACGCAAAACAGCGCTATCAGACAAATCATCCAGAAAATGATACCCAGTGCTTTGTGATGCGTAAACAACGTGATTATTGGCATCCAGTATAATGAGCTCCTGGGAAGATCCCGTGCCTTTTGTGTCGAGGGATTTAAGAGTCGATAAGTTAAGGGATGCTTCAAGCACTCCTTGGATCGTGTTATTACGAATAAGTGGCACCGATAAAGCAATCAAAGGATCGTTGTCAAAGCCTTTTCCCGCAAAAATGTTTGATATGTGTTTAGCTTTGTATTTTGCAGGGCCAACAAAGTAAGAACGGTACGCCACATTACTGAGTTTTTCCTCCTTAGCTTTTTCTAATAAATTGTCTGGGTAGGTATTTATTATTTCGCCGGACTCGTCGGTTACCAATAGAGTCAAAATATTTGGATAGACATCCGAAATAGCCTCCAATTGTGTTGACCAATTGATATTATTTTGGCTATTCATCGAATACAACATCGAAACATAGGTTAAAGCATCATGGTTTTTCTTGATCAACTCTGTGATAAACATACTGCTATGTTGCGCTTGGGAGTCTAACTGGAGCTGTAAATTAGTCAGATTTTCTAACTGAATTGTTCTTACCCAAAAGTAACTAGTAACAACCATCGCTATACTTATGACATTAATAAAGGCGATAGCAATAAAATCACGGTATTCGATAGGTGTTCTTGTAATATTTTTTGTACCTAATCTTGTGTAAGTC
>CAZMDX010000161.1:0-5554 GCA_964564805.1 uncultured Pseudoalteromonas sp.
GCTCGAGGTGGAATATTAAGAAGGGGTATACCTATTGATTCGGTTGACGCAGCGCTAATTACTAACGTTGCCAGCGACCATTTGGGACAATATGGTATTAATACAGTTGAAGAATTAGCAGAAACTAAATTTGTAGTCGCAAAGGGGGTGGGTAAACAAGGTACCTTAGTACTTAACGCCGACAATGCACTGGTTATAGCACAAGGCTTAAAACTTGATAAAAAGATGTGTTGGTACAGCACCGATGAATCGAATGCTCTAGTCCAAAGTCAATTAAGTTGTGGTGGTGCGGCGGTGTTCATTCGTAATCAACGTATTATCTATGCCTGGGACAACAAAGAAGAAGACATTGCATCATTAGACAACGTACCGATGACGCTTAATGGTGCTGCTCAGCACAATGTACAAAATGCTTTAGGCGTGGTGGGATTGTCCAAAGCCCTTAATTTACCCACAGAGGCAATTAGAACGGGCTTAATGGACTTTGGCAGTAACGCTGAAGATAACCCTGGAAGAGGCAATATCTACGAGATGAACGGTATCAAGGTACTAGTCGATTTTGCTCATAATGAACACAGTATGCGAGCTGTGGTAAAAACCATTAATCAATTACCAGCTAAACGTAAAATAGCTATGTTCAGCCACGCCGGGGATAGAAGTGACGACGAAATTCGAAGCCTGACGGCAGCGGTCAGTGAGCTTGATGCCAGTCTTTACATTGTAACTGAGTTAGAGCGTTATTTACGAGGTCGTCAGATAGGTGATGTCCCACAGATTGTTGGTGATTACTTACATCATCAATCAGTCTCATCAGAAAAAATCCGCTACGCTGCTGACCCACTAAAAGGTGCAAAAATAGCAATGGATTTTGCCAAGCCTGGCGATGTGGTGTTGTTATTTGTATTAGCAGACAGAGAACAAGTACATGAGTATTTGATGGAGTATTAGCCTGTGGCTATTCCCAAAAAAATAGGTTTCAGAACTGGTCTAAAATTGATGGTTAACGCGTAATAGCTAGACCTTAATTGCTCAGTTTACAAGGTCAGTATGGATTCACTAACACAGGTTGTATTAGGCAGTGCCGTTGGTTATGCGGTTTTAGGTAACAAAGTAGGCCGTAAAGCCGCTATTTATGGTGCTATTTTAGGTACATTGCCTGATTTAGATGTGTTTCTGCCTTATGGTGGTGAAGTCGAGGCTTTTACTTATCATCGAGGATTCAGCCATTCTATATTGGTACACTTGTTAATCAGTCCGCTGATCGTATGGCTAATTAGTAAATGTCATCAAGACACAATAGTGTATAAAAATCACTGGTTTTGGCTGGTTTTTTTGTGTTTGTCTACACATGGGATTTTAGATAGTTTCACAGTTTATGGTACACAATTGTTGTGGCCCATTACTGAGTACCCATTTGCTATATCGAATTTATTCATTATTGACCCTTTTTATACGTTACCGCTGTTGCTGGCTTGCGTCGTCGTTTTGTTACCCAATATTAAGCATACAAGCTCATCTAAAATTAATTTTTTTGCATTAACCATAAGTAGTTTATATGTGTGTTGGTCTTTGGTAGCAAAAATATATGTAGACCAAAAAGTAGAAACAGCACTTAACGAAAGACAGATAAAATTCAACCACTATTTGAGTACACCTGCGCCTCTATCCACCTTACTTTGGCGGATATTGGTTATGTCAGATGGTCAATATTACGAGGGGTATGTTTCTGTCTTTGATTCAACATCTGATGTGAGTTTGGATGTTTATAACTCGTCAAACTTTTTGCTCAATAGTATTCAGGATGAATGGGGTGTGCAGCGACTCCAATGGTTCACTAAAGGACTATATTCGGTCACACAGGAAAAGCAAAAAATTGTATTAACTGATTTACGAATGGGGGCGGAGTGCGGTTATGTGTTTAACTTTATTGTTGGTGAACAAACTGACACGGGTATTGTTGCCAGTGATTATGAAAAGTTTAGTGTGCGGCCTGACTTAAGTCAGATTAGTAAAATTTGGGATAGGATCTGGGACTCTTCAATATCATTGGCCCCAGCAAAAAAAAATGCAGTGTGCGCCACCAGTAAAGAGTGAATGTACCGCTCAAAAATTGTTGGTGGTGACGATATACATTATTTACTTAAAACGAACATTGCTCAGAGTAAATGTTTAGCCCTACACAACATATACTATGCATAAATACAAAGATTTTGGTTGCCAGAATGGCTGTGTTGATACCTAATTTTTAATAAATGTTTGTGCTTTGCTAGTGTTAAGGGATTGCATTTCGTCGGTTCATAGGCAAATAATAACAGTCATATACCTTTGAGTGACAGACATCCGTGATCATAAAACATCAAGAAAAAATTGCCTCCCCAGAGGTTATTCAAAGCCGTTACGAAGATTTAGGTTACATATGTAGTCATTCGGTAGCCACCTCGATATATTTAGCCTGCCATTTACAAAAACCTATTCTAATTGAAGGGCCTCCCGGCGTAGGTAAAACTGAGTTAGCCAAAGTAACAGCCGCTTACCTCAACGCTCCTTTGATACGCATGCAATGTTATGAGGGCCTTGACGAGTCAAAAGCACTGTATGAATGGAAGTATGGTAAACAATTACTTTACACCCAAGTACTGAAAGAGCAACTGGGCGATGTGCTCAGAGGCGCGCGGGGTTTAGATGAGTCTATTACCCGTCTTCATGATTTTGGAGACATATTTTATTCACAGGATTTTTTAGAACCTAGACCTTTATTGCAAGCTTTACAAAGTCAAGAAGGTGCGGTCTTACTGATAGATGAAATAGACAAGGCGGATCAAGAGTTCGAAGCTTTTCTGTTAGAGCTGTTATCAGATTACCAAGTCTCTATCCCTGAAATTGGAACGGTAAAAGCCGTTTCGACTCCTATTGTCATGTTGACCAGTAACAACACGCGAGAGCTCGGAGATGCACTAAAGCGCCGTTGTTTACATCTGTATATTCCTTTCCCTGATGCCGCCTTAGAAAGTCGTATTCTAGCAACTCAGGTTGAAGGTCTTGATGCGCAGTTAAGAGATCAAATAGTGGCATTAATTGGAAAACTTAGAGACATGCCTTTGAAAAAATCACCTGCAGTCAGTGAAACTATCGATTGGGCAAGGGCGCTACTTTTATTAAACGTCGAAGAGTTAGACTCACACTGGGTAAAAGAAACATTGAATCTGTTACTGAAATTTCAGGATGATATCGAATTAGTCGAGCCAGAAATTAAAACGTTGTTGAAGGATTTGCGCTAGGTGCGTTTTGTTGCCAACTTTATAGTTGCATTGCGTGAGGCTGGTCTGCCGGTGTCGCCTGCAGAATCCTTAGATGCGCTAAAAGCGATCAAATTGCTAGGGCTTGACGATCGACAAACCTGTAAATCAGTCTTAGCATTGACCTTGGTTAAACGACAAGTAGATCAAGCGATGTATGAGGAATTGTTTGATCTATATTTTGCTAGTGTTGATAGAGCCAACGAGACAGAAAACGAAATAAAAAAGCAAGATGCTAATGAACAGCCCTTTGAGATTTCTTTAGAGGCGCAAAGAGATGTTGGTGATAACAAAAATAGCATCCAAAGCTCAGACTCAAGTGAAGCTGATAGGTCGGATGCTGACCAAGTTAACGCAAGTTCTGCGTTGGGGCAGGCTCTTAGCCAAGAAAAAGACATGAGCTTGGCAATTATTCAGGCTGCGGCTGCGGAAAAACTATCTTCGATTGTTTTGTTTACTCAAAAAAATTATTTCGCTTACAAAATAATGCAACGTCTTGGAGATGATCTTCTGAGCGCTGAAATCCGCAAAAAAAGTAATAGTCTTGAACGAGCAAACAGTATTGAGCAAAAAAATAAGCAGCGAAAGCTAATAAAATCTCGTGCACGTCTGCTTGATCAAGTTAGAGACTATGTAGAAAAACAGTATATGGTTTATGCTCAACATAAGGGTCTTAAGTACCGTGAAGAATATCTACAGCAGGCAAAGTTGAGCCAGCTTGACCGTCTTGATTTTAAATTAATGCAAAGTTTGGTGCACCGTGCAGCACGCAAATTAGCTTCACAACATAGCCGTCGCCGTTTGACCCGCAAACGAGGTCAGTTGGATGTGCGTAAAACCATTGCCGCCAATGCTGCTTTTGATGGTGCATTATTTCATACCCGTTGGAAAGCGACTCGGATAGAACGCCCTAAAATTGTCGCTATTTGTGACGTCAGTGGTTCGGTCAGTTCTGTTGCGCGTTTTCTTTTATTGTTTCTCTATTCTTTGCAAGATGTTATGCCAAAAGTGCGTTCCTTTGTGTTTGCCTCAGATATGATTGAGGTCACAGAATTGTTTAAACACGAAGGCATTGAGTTGGCCCTTGAAGATATTATGAAACGCTGGGGTGGTTTGTCTACGAACTATGCTAAAGCCCTTGAGGGTTTCCAGTCACAAGCACTGGCGAGCATCGATAAAAAGACAACGGTTATCATGCTCGGCGATGCACGAAATAATCAAGGCGATGGCCGAGTAGACATCTGGGAAAAGGTGTTTCGTAGAAGTAAACGTGTGTTGTGGCTTAATCCGGAACATCGTAATAGTTGGGACACCGGTGATTCAATTATGTCGGAATATTCTCCCTGGTGTGGCAGTGTTGAACCTTGCCGAAACTTAAAAGACATTGAACGTTTTTTCAGTCGTCTTTTGAAGTATTCCTGATACTTGCTGGGCGAAGGCGTGTGCGAAACTCTCGCGGTGTGACATCAACCAGCGATTTAAACACTTTTGAGAAGGAACTTATATCTCGATATCCAACACCCATTCCAATGGTTTTAATACTGTCTTCGGTATTACCTAACCGATGCTTAGCAGCTTCAACACGTAATCGCTGCAGATAGCGAGAAGGTAACTCACCTGTCGCTTTTTGGAAGTGGCGGATAAATGTGCGCTTGCTCATACCAATTTTTTTGGCGACAGACTGAAGCTCTATACTCTCAGTGTAATGATCATCGAGCCAGTCCTGTGCTCGGTGGATACCTAGATCCCTGTGTTGCCGAAAACCAGCGATATTAATCAGGTTTAAATCATAAATTCTACGGCTATCCGAGCTGATATCTCTGGCTAATCCGGCTGCAAGCGAGGGACCACAAAACTTTTCTAGTAAGTGTAAACTTAGGTCCATTGAGGCATTTTGACCATTAGAGCTGTATATACCTTGATGTTCGACACTTGCTTGGTTGGCCTGCCATTGAATCTCAGGATAGCGCTGTTCAAACTCTCGCAAGTGACGCCAATAGGTAGTGGCTCGCCCGCCGTTCAACAGACCCGCTTCTGCTGCCCAAAAGATACCACTATTGATCCCAGCAATGCGTGTTCCCTTAGCGTGTTGTTTCGCTAACCAAGGCGCGATCTGAGGATATTGCTGAGTGACTTTTTCGAAATCTCCCCAGTAATGTGCGAGCATAATGAGATCATAAGATTGCTCGCCTATTACAGCATCGCCATGAATCGAATGGCCACCATAAAGCTGTACTGGTCGATTATCTGCACTGATC
>CAZMDX010000162.1:0-20776 GCA_964564805.1 uncultured Pseudoalteromonas sp.
AAAAACCGAGTTAATTAACTCGGTTTTTTTTGATTATTGTTTTAGACACTCACATCAACGAAAGAACCTACGCGCTGGTCTTGCGGATTAGAAGATGACTGACCTTCTTGTGTTGCTGAGGTTTCTAATGAAGCTTGTTGCTCAGCTCGATTGATCTGCTGTGCAGAGCCAGTTTGAGTGGTCGCAATCTGAGCAAGTGAACCAGCACCTGATGAACTAATTTCCATTCCGTACTCCTATTTTCAAAAGAATTGTGCATTATTGATGTTAGCATAAATTCTGGTTAGTTGTTTTTATTCTGCGAGGGAAAGATAATATCGCCTAATATTTTTTGCATGTCTTTCGCGATGATGATTTGTGCTTCAGCATTTGGATGTATACCGTCTCGTTGCATTAAATTTTTATCTAAGGCAATGTTTTCTAAAAAGAAAGGGACCATAATTACAGCATACTTTTCAGAAAGTTTTGTATAACTGCTGGTGAACATTTGGGTATACCTTTTACCGTAATTTGTGGGTATTTGCATTTGTTGCAATATAACATTTACCTCACTTGATTGAGATAATTGTATGATTTTCTCTAAATTGTTGCGCATTTTGCTCACTGGGTGTCCTTGTAAGCCATCGTTGCCGCCTAGCTCAACAAAAATATGAGTAGGTTTATGTTGCTTTAATAGCCTTGGCAATCTAGCTAGCGCTCCGTCTGTTGTTTCACCACTGATGGCGGCGTTGACAACATTAACATCTTTGCTTCGCCACGCATCTTGTAACAAACTTACCCAACCTTGCTCTTGCTTTAGACCATAGGCAGCACTTAGGCTGTCACCTAGGATGAGCAATTTGGTTTCTTTGGCCTGTAACTGATCTGAAATCAGTAGTAGGGGTATAAGGATCAAGATTAAATAAATTTTATTTCGAAACGAATTGATATTAAGAAACAGCACTATGACTCCGACGACTATGATTAAAACAAACGGTATAAGTAAAACAGTTACTACGACTCAAGGTCAACTACAGATCCTCAAGCCAATTAGCTTTGAAGTCAAGGCGGGTGAGTCAATTGCCATAGTTGGCGCATCAGGCTCAGGAAAATCTACCTTGCTTAGCCTATTAGCAGGACTTGATGAGGTTAGCGAAGGAGAAATATATATTGATGGTCAAGCCATGCAAAATATGGATGAAGAACAGCGTGCTCAACTAAGAGGCGCAAAAGTAGGCTTCATTTTTCAAAGCTTTATGTTAGTTCAAAGCTTAACAGCCTTAGAAAATATTATGTTACCAGCCGAGATTGCTGGTCACGACGATGCGAAAAAAAGAGCCTTGAATATCCTAGAGCTAGTAGGACTTGACCATAGAGCTAGCCATTATCCTAATCAACTATCTGGCGGTGAACAGCAACGAGTGGCAATAGCACGAGCGTTTATTTCTGAGCCAAAAATTTTATTTGCAGATGAGCCCACGGGTAATTTGGATGCAACTAACAGTGACAAGATTGAGAAATTATTATTTGAGTTAAATCAGAATTCTAATACTACCCTCGTATTAGTGACTCACGATCCTGTGTTGGCAGGTAAGTGCCAGCGTCAATTGCATATGCAAGCCGGTGAATTAACGGAAGTTTTTTCAAACATACCTATTGAGCAAGCCGCTCGACAAGTGGGTTAGTGCTATGACTAATCATACTTTGAGTTTAGCATGGCGACTTTTTCGTCATGAGACAAAACGGGGCGAGTTAACCATTATACTGTTGGCGATAATTTTATCTGTTGCGTCTGTTTTATCACTTTCTTTATTTAGCGAACGGCTTAAATATGCTTTAACTGAAAAAAGTGCTGAGTTTATTGCTGCAGACAGAGTGCTTGAGTCAAATATCCCCATTGACTTTGCTTGGATTGAAAAAGCACAACAGATGGGTTTAAACACAGCTCATCAAACCTATGCTCGCTCTATGGTATTTGCCAATGAACAAATGGATCTAGTCGATTTAAGAGCCGCAGATAAAGGTTACCCCCTAAAAGGCACAGTCAAAGTGGCCGATGAACCTTTTGTTCAAGGTGTTGCTACAAACATTCTACCAGCCTCTGGAGAGGCTTGGATTGAATCTCAATTGTTTCAAACTTTGGCAATTAAAGTCGGTGATAAAATTGAAGTAGGTGACAAAATTTTTAAGGTCAGCAAAGTGTTGACTGAAGTCCCTGACGCTGGTTTTAGCGTTTTCGGTGGTGATCCTAAGGTATTGATCTCGAAAGCAGACTTAGCGGCAACAAAAGTTGAGGGTCCTGGTAGCAGAATTGACTATAGCTATTTTTTTACAGGCGATAGTGGCGATTTAGATGATTATTACGAATGGCTTGAGCCACAGCTCGACCGTGAAATCCACGATTGGGATTCCATAGAAGATGATGAATCTGGCATTGGCCAAGCAGTAGGCAGGGCAGGGCAATACTTTTTATTAGCGAGTCTGTTAGCGATTGTATTGGCCGCAGTTTCCATAGCAGTGGCAGCGCAACGTTACAGTATGCGCCATTATGACCCCGTCGCAATTATGAAAACTTTGGGCGCACCAAAAAAAATGGTGCAACAAATTTATTTATTACAGATTTTATTTATTACCGCACTGGGTATCACCATTGGCGTGATGTTGGGGTTTATTATTCAACAACTTGTAGTTTCAGCTATCGCTGGCAAAGTCGATGTGTCGATAGATGTCTGGCATTGGCGACCTTTAATTATTTCTGTTTTTACCGGTACTGTGTGTGCGGTATTATTTTCTTTATACCCTTTACTGAAACTTTTTTCGGTATCGCCACTGCGGGTACTACGCCGCGACTTAGGTGCCAACTTAAGTTCAAGGCTGATTCAGTTTGTGGCATCAGGTGGTGCTATATTTTTGTTAATGTGGGCATATAGCCAAAATATTAAAGTCAGTGCTATCCTGTTTATTTCAGGGATTATTTTGGTAATCAGCTTACTAGGTGTTACCTATGGTTTGATTTGGGTAGGTCGAAAGCTCGGTCAAGGAAAAATGGGTGCTTGGCAGCTTGCTTGGGCTAGAATTCATCGTCGAGCAATGGACAATAGTGTGCAGTTGATCAGTTTTGCTGTCACTATCATGTTGTTATTGATTGTATTAGTCATGCGTAATGACATGGTACAACAGTGGCAAAACCAGCTTCCTGAAGGTACTCCAAACTATTTTTTAGTGAATATTAGTCAAGCACAGCAACCAGATCTGCAACAACATTTTGTCACCAATCAAGTAGAAGTTGATAAGTTTTATCCTGTTGTTCGTGGGCGTTTTGTTGCGGTTAATGACGAAAAAGTGCGCACTGCTGTTTCTAAAGAAGATCCAGACGAACAAGGTAACGGCCGAGATGGGTTAGGTAGAGAAGCGAATTTAACGTGGAGCAATACTCTGCAAAAAGGCAGTGAGGTAATTGCAGGGAATTGGCTAGGCGGAAAAGATAATAGTGATACCGCACTACAAAGACCTTACGAAGTGTCCATTGAACAGGGTATTGCTGAGCGAATGCGTCTTGGTTTAGATGATAAATTGACCTTTAATATTGGAAGTGAAGTTGTCGAGCTTAAGGTTACAAGTATCAGGAAGGTTAATTGGCAATCTATGCAGCCCAATTTTTTCTTTGTGATCGAACCACGTGCATTAAAGAGTTTTATTCCAACTTATATTTCTAGTTTTAATTTACCCACTGAGCGTAAATCCGATATCACTCAATTGATGCAACCTTTTGGTAACGTTACCTTGATCGATGTTGATGCACGAATTACGCAGTTACGAAATATTGTTAACCAAGTTTCGATGGCGGTAGAGTTTATTTTGATATTGGTTTTGGCAGCAGGCGCGCTGGTACTAATTGCCCAGGTTCAAGCCAGCATGGATGAACGTCAACAAGAACTAGCAATCTTGCGAACGCTTGGTGCTAAAGGTAGTCTGATAAGAGCCAGTGTGGTGTTCGAATTTATCATTATTGGAGTAGTGGCTGGGGCTATGGCTGCAGTGGCCAATGAACTTAGTTTGTACATGTTACAAACTCAAATATTTCAAATGCCTGCCAGTTTACACTTACAGTACTGGCTCATTGCACCGGTAGCGGGTGCATTGGTAGTAGGTGTGCTTGGTGCTTTGGGTTGCTGGCGTTTGTTGTCACTCAACACGAGTCAATTGTTACGTCAGATGGTTTGATATTAAGAAAGTTGATATTTTGTATATCAACTTTCTTACATCAGTTATTTTGTTTGAACAATGTTGGCTATTTGATAACACGCTAAAAATTTATTCGAGCCATTGTTTAAGCTATTTTCTTAAACAATTAAAAGCTTCGGATATTTCTGGATAAACGAATTCATAACCGCTATCTTGCAAGCGTTTAGGTACCACTCTTTGACCATATAAAACTAAATCACCCATTTCTCCCATCATCATTTTGAGTGCAAACTCAGGCACTTTAAATACGCAAGGGCGAGACAGAGCTAAAGCGAGTTCTCGGCTAAACTTTTCATTGGTGACAGGGTTGGGTGCAGTAAAATTATAAATACCTTCACAGCTTTCGTTAGCAATTAAGTGGGCGATACCTCGGAGCATGTCTTCAAGGTGTATCCATGACATATATTGAGTGCCATCACCAATTGGACCACCTAAACCTAATTTGAATGGCAATAGCATTTTTTGTAATGCGCCACCTCTTTTAGTGATAACAACTCCCGTACGTAAAATGCACACCCGAGTTTTATCTGATTGCGCTTTTTTGGCTAAAAACTCCCAACGTTCGCAAAGCTGATGGCTGAACTCATCGTGAGGTGTTGAAAAGTCTTCATCAATGAGTTGGTCCTGTTGACGGCCATAGAAACCGATTGCTGAACCACTTATTAATAACTTGGGTGGGTTTTTGCCAGCGTTAATAAGACGCACTATTTCTTCAGTGATTGACCAGCGACTGTGTTCAATTTTATGTTTTTGTTCATCAGTCCATTTTTTAGCTACTATAGGCTCACCAGCTAAATTAATTACCACATCATATTCGTCTAAATTGTCAAAATGTGAAAGAGTCGATAGGAAGTGTATTTTGTGTCCAAGTATTTGTTCAGCCATGGCTACATTTCGGGTGTAAACGGATACATCGCAAGGCCGTAAAATAGGAATAAGATTTGAACCGATTAAGCCTGAACCACCGGTGATAAGTATTTTCATAACGTCCTTAAATTAATATTTGCATTATCCATTTTTATTACATGACAAGCATAGAGAAACTGAATCTGCAAAACGCAAAGCATGGGGTTTATCAACTTCTGCCTCAGCATAGTTTACCCAAGGGTGTTCTGCCGCAATGGCAAGTACATCTGCAGTAAGTTTTTCAAGTAAAGAAAACCGGTTATTCTCAACTAGGCTGATAATTCTTTTGGTGATAGTTTTGTAATTCAGCGCATCGTCCATTTCATCTGTATCTGTGGCTTGGTCTGCACAATAATGCATTTTTACGTTAATGATGACATCTTGCATATTAACAATCTCGTCATCGTTAACACCAATATAAGTCCG
The DNA here is from genome assembly GCA_964564805.1 of uncultured Pseudoalteromonas sp. Classification (GTDB taxonomy): domain Bacteria; phylum Pseudomonadota; class Gammaproteobacteria; order Enterobacterales; family Alteromonadaceae; genus Paraglaciecola. Next base: position 5,557 of record CAZMDX010000162.1, read on the forward strand.
CAAACGTAAGTTTTTAATCCTAATGGTGGCTGGGTTTAACTTCATACTTGTCCCTAGGGTCGGTTAAGCTTTCTTTTATATTATGCGCTATAAAATATCACACAGATCTGCTAATTTGCTTACAAGATTTTCATTAAGAAGCTTCATATGCAAATTAAATCTCAAAGAACCATTAAAATGTTAGTGATCATGGCCTCGATAGTCGTAATACTCGCCGGCATTAAAGCTGCAACTACGATAGTGGTTCCATTTCTATTATCCGTGTTTATTGCTATGGCTTGTAGCCCAATCATTTCGTGGGCAAATCAATATAAACTGCCTAGAGCAATTGCAGTAGTATTAGTAATACTTATTATAGTGGTATTTGGATTGATTTTGGCTGGATTAGTTGGCCAGTCGATGAATGAGTTTAGCTTGAACATGCCTAAATATAGAGAGCAACTAGACGGTGAATTTGCTTGGATTATTAGTCAGTTGGATACTCTTAATATCAGCGTAGATAAACAACAATTACTATCCTATTTAGACCCTGGTGCAGCCATGAATATGGCGACCAATTTGTTGTCTAGTTTAGGAGGGGTGTTAACTGACTTTTTATTAATTTTGTTAATTGTAGTTTTTATGTTGTTTGAAGCAGAATCAGTACCTAAAAAAATTCATATTGCACTTGATGATCCCAGTATGAAGATTCAACAAATTGATAAGTTTTTAGTCTCTGTTAAAAATTACCTAGCGATTAAAACACTGGTTAGTTTGGGGACAGGCGTCATTATTGGGTTGTGGTTATACTTTCTTGGTGTTGATCACTTTTTGTTATGGGCCGTGTTAGCATTTTTGCTTAATTACATCCCCAATATTGGTTCTATCATTGCCGCTGTACCCGCAGTGCTACTCGCTTTTGTACAATTAGGCGCTGCAACAGCAGGGTTAACAGCTTTGGGTTTTGTTGTATCAAATATGGTGATGGGTAATGTTATTGAACCCCGCTATATGGGACGTGGTTTAGGTTTGTCTACCTTAGTTGTCTTTTTGTCTTTAATATTCTGGGGATGGTTGTTAGGTACAGTAGGCATGTTGTTATCTGTGCCTCTTACTATGATAGTTAAAATAGCTTTAGAGTCTAGCCCAGATACTCGTTGGGTAGCGCTATTGTTAGCTAGTGATAGTGATGAAACAACAAGTAACGAGGAAGAAGACTTAAATATAGAATTAAAATAGTCGACTTTAATTTTTAAAAGTCAATTCTAAAGCATAGTAAGAATAAATATTTCCCTAAATTAGGTAGTAAATAAGCGGCTGTTTTAGACCACAATTATAAAGCAACATTGGGATTACACTTAGCAGGCAAAGCGGGGGGGTGTATTGCACCATACTCCAAAGCAAGTACAAAAAAGTCTGTAGTTGCATCTATTTTTGTATTCATATTTTACTCTTATGAACTCATTTTTTGGTTTTGCTGTGTGTTCTAAAATTAGTCGTGTGCTTAGATAAGTTGCGTTTAGATAAGTTATTTTTAAGTTTACTCATACAAATTATTTATTTTTTTCAGCGATCGCAGCTGCGTAAACTGGCGATGACCGGCGGCTGTTACATGTAAATCTAAGTCGCTGTGCTTTGCACTTACCCACAGTTCTGAACCGCCTGCGCCACCAATTCTATAGCAGCTAAACAATAAGGGCCGGTATTGGCTCGCTCAACCACCTCAGACAATCATTTAAAACGACTGATTGTGACTACTGGACCCAAATGTTTCATCCTGCACTAAAACCATATCAGTTGTGATATTTATTATAATAATGGGCTGTATATAGGGTAGTTCATAATGATTTCCACCTAAGAGGAACTTAGCATCTTCAAAATGAGACAGTACTTTGACATGCTGCGATAGATAAACAATAGAGCTAATATTTTTGTGCTTTTTTGGTATGTAATAAAATAGTGGGTAAATTTTTTAGCTTAGTAATGAGTACACCAGACAATGGTGCTCTATTAATTGGTTTTTAAGTGCTAAGTATCCACATAAAATAACTCCTTAAAATAGTACTAGCAGCAGTACATTACGGTCGTAAATTGGTTAAGAATAAACATTAAGCTAGTGCAATGTAGTAAGGCAATCAGTGACCTTTTAGTGCCACTGTTTTAAAAATAAATAAATATAAAAAACAGTAAAAACAGCAATAATAAAAATGTTAATTTAGAAAAATGTTAAGAGCCATGTTTTATTGACCATGGTATAGAGATTTCAGGTGATAAATAGTAAGCGTCTATTTTATGGCACTTAAAGAACGGTCTAATCCGTTTTAATGTATTATCATGTGTGTTACATGGTGCGAGTAAGAAGATGATTAATCAGCGCCTAAAAAAGTTAGATGTTTAAGGCTTAGTTTCTCGTAAAGTAATTAGCGGTCGTCCTATTGAAGTCTCATATGACATCACAGATTTTGACCGTTAAGCATTAGATATTTTAGAAAAATAAAAAATTGGACTGAAGAATATGACATTTAAAGTAAGGTGTTTGTCTCAGTATTTGGCATCGTTTCTTCAATTTAAAATACAACAACCGAGTTATAAATAAATGAATCAACAGCAGTATAAATAATTTTATTTTACTATGACTATTTGTGCCTAATCTATTTAAAGGGTCAGTTTTCAATTTTACATACCTGTAGACTATTCAAATTCACACGTGAACAATATAGATAAAATTGACAATATTGTATTAGTTATTGATACAATTAGACGTCAGGTATGGGTTTAATTTCTAGGTGCGATTTATGGATGTTTCATTTGAACAGCTCAAGAGCATGGTTGTATTTGCTCACGTTATTGAACAAGGTAGCTTAAGTGCAGCCGCTAAACATTTAGGATTATCCAGAGCTGTAGTAAGTTATCACTTGAAAAAACTTGAAGCACAACTCGAAGTAAAGCTCCTTAATCGTTCAACGCGATCGATTAACCTAACTGAGGCAGGCCAAGCCTATTATGAACGATGCCGGGTTATTGCCGAGCAAGCAAGTGCAGCTAATCAGCAAATTGAAAATTTCAAAAATGAGCCTATTGGATTACTAAAAATCACATGTCCTGTAAATGTTGGCCTGCAAACTGTTGTGCCTGCTCTTAATGAGTTTAAGAAAATTTATCCTAAAATAGAACTGGATGTAATGCTCACTGATGAAGTTGTTAATATCATGAAAGAAGGTATTGATTTGGCAATTCGAGGTGCACCCTTGCCTGATTCAGGTTTACAGGCAAGTAAACTGGCCACGTTGCAAACTTGTTTATGTGCTGCACCAGAATACTTTCTTCAACATGGACGCCCAAAAAATCCAGCTGACTTGAGTAATCATCAATGGGTGATTTATAAATTAACTTCCGGTGTAGTTACCCTAACTAAAGGTAGTCGTTCGTTCAGCGTTACAACCAAAGGAAGTATAAGCACTAATAATGCTGCAGCACGTACTGCGTTTGTTGAAGCAGGTCATGGTCTAGGACGTATTCCGATTTATGATGCATGGCCAAAAATTAAAACAGGTACTTTAGAAACGGTGCTTGATGATTACACACTCAGTGATATCAATGTCTACGGTGTATTTCCTCCTGGTACAGCCAAATCTAAAAAGCTCAGGTTGTTACTTAACTTTCTGAAAGAATATTTCAACAGTCAGATAAACCTTAAAACCTCTTAATAAAAGGTGTGGCCGTTCCTATTCAGTTGATGGCCTATTCCAGTTAAATTCAAAACAGTGTTTCATACATTAACCGATCTTAAAAAAAAGAATAATTGTTATAAGTGCCTTACTAGGAAAATATACAAACTTAGATAGGTCGCTTCTCGTTAAGCAGTGGCAAAATATTGTTCATGGCGGTAACACATGAAAATAAGTAAAATCGTCGTTATCATTGTTGGTGTTGTCTCAATAGTGAGCCATTGCAGGACTAGACGATAAAGCTCTAACACTCAAAATACGCTTGTTAAGCGTGCTCATTGAAGATGATTCATAAGTGCTTGATAAAAAGTATTACCACCAGTAATGCTGTGAATTAAATTAACCGCGTCGCAATGTAACCATACTCGGTTAATTCTTGTTAGCAGCTCAAAAATATTTGGTCAGGCCGTATCTTTAATCACGGTTGTTAAATACAGTTTTCATCTGATTTGCGAAGGCAACAAACTTCTCTTTAATTGTACGTTTTATCTTGATGTCCAAACCACCAAACATGACTAATCCCTCAACTGTAAGAGTAGGGGCTTGTCGCGAAGCGATGGAAGGTGCTTTATTATCGATCCCACCAAAAATACAAAATGCCTTTGACACAACATTAATATTTTCGGGTACATAAATATTATCACCACCAAACAGACATAATATTTTTATGGTGACATTTGGAGTGGTAAAAATAGCGTCAGTAAAGTCGATATCGGCCCCTCCGAATATAGTCATAATTCTTACCTCTCGTGGGACTGTCCATTGACCGCTGCGACCAGAACCACCAAAAATGTTTACTATAGTATCTATTTCGTCGTTGTCACTGGCTGCATAGTTGACGTTGAATTGGCGTTCTTTTTGCGAGTTAAATTCTGAGTCTGTGGTTTGTTCTAAGTCGGCAGCTAAATTGAATATTTCTTGATGCTCTTGACTCACCATAGCTTGGTCTAATCTGCGTTCAAATGCTTCACTAGAAATCACCCCATGACTATAGTTGTAAATCAGCTTATCGATAACTTCTTCACGAATTTTTTCAATCGGTCTATCTTCGAGTATCACTGCCATTTTTTATCCTTAAATTTTATTTGTTGGTATTTTAATTAAAACTAGCAGATACCATGCCAGCTTAAAAATCCAGTAAAATCAATGGTTAATGGTTTTAACATACATGTGAATATGTTCAGTTAAGCACTTTTTGGTGATTCTCACACTTTAGTAGGAAAAATCAAAGTAAGTTTAGCGCCACCTAAATTACTCTGTTTGATTTCGAGTTGGCCTTGATATGCAGATATCAAGTCTGCCACCACCGCCATGCCGATGCCTTGACCTTCTTTGTAGCTATCTAATCGAGCCCCCCTTTCTAACAGCTGTTCACGCTTGTCTTTTGGGATACCTGGGCCGTCGTCTTCTATATGTATCAGTAATTTATTCAGACTAGTTAGCACTGATAGTGTGACTTGTTTAGTGGCAGCTTTGCAGGCGTTGTCTAATACATTGCCTAACATTTCCATTAAATCGGTGATGTCGCCATTAAAGCCTAATGTCTGAGGGTGAATGTCATGGGTAAGCGTTAGGTTTTTGTCTACGTAAACTTTGTCCATAGCATTAAATAACTTATCGACTACCGGTTTAATGGGCACGGCTTGTTCGAATTGACTTGTGGTACCTGCGACGGCACGTTTAAGCTGGCGCTGTATTTGTAGATTAATCTGAGTGATAGGCTCTTTAGCCTGTTGTGGTAAACCCTCTATTCCAGATAAAACTGCTAAAGGAGTTTTAAGGCTGTGGGCTAAATCACTTAGGCTGTTTTTGTAGCGCCTGCGTTGTTGCTGTTCTGTGTCTAACAAATGATTAATACTACTTTTGAGCTTTTCTAGCTCGGGTGGGTATTTTTGATCTATACGTTTGAGGTGGCCACTTTCAGCTTGGCGTATTTGTCTGTTTAACCTACTTATCGGCAGCAATGCAGCGTTTAAGCTTACCAATAACAAGATCAGTAATAATAATGCAATCAACCCTAACCAATTCCATAAGGTATTAGCGAACTTGTTTTTTTCAGCGTTAAATACTTGTTTATCTTGAAGAATATAAAAGCTTACCGGCTGGTAACCCGAGGATGACTCAAACTCAGCGGTATAGGCATACAAAAAGTAGCTATTTTGCATTGTGAAGTTTTCTATAAACGCCTCAGCACCTATAGCGGGCGCTGAAAATTGTGGTTGTTGTTGCCAATTTAGAGTGGAAAGCGACTGCCATAGCACACCCTCACGAGATTGGATAAAAGCATAAAGCCCAGATCCAGGTATATTGAATTGATCATTATATAACTGCTCAGGCATTACCGCTTTATTACCTTTAGAGTCTAATTCAAATTCAGAAATTAAGGCTAAGCTTTGTACTCTAAGTTGTTGCAACATTGATTGACTTAAACTGCTATTAAAAGCTTTCTCTAAGGTTACCGCGGTCAAAGGAATAAAAATCAATAGAGCGAGCAGCGCGGCTGCAAAACTTCTTAATCTAAGAGATAAGTTACGCACTTATTTTTCTAATCAAGTCAGAGTTCACGATTAATTCGATATCCTCGGCCACGCAGAGTTTCTATAGGATTGATACTACCGTCGGGATCAATCTTTTTACGTAGGCGCCCTACAAAAACCTCAATAACGTTACTGTCTAAATCGAAGTCTTGGTCATAGATATGTTCAGTTAACTCAGTTTTAGAAATAACTTTATGAGGATTGAGTAATAAATATTCTAATACTTTGTATTCGTAAGCAGTGAGTTCAATGTATTGGCCGTTAACTAATACCTCTTCACTGAGAGTATTTAGACTGATGGGGCCTTTTTCGATGGTGGGATGTGCTTTACCTGCAGCGCGGCGTATAAGCGCGTTAATTCTGGCCAATAACTCTTCATTATGAAAAGGTTTAGTTAGGTAATCATCCGCTCCTGAGTCTAATCCTTCTACTTTTTCTTGCCATCTGTCTCGTGCAGTCAAAATTAATATTGGGCAACTGACATCATTTTTACGGGCTTTCTGGATCACTTCAAACCCATCAACTACAGGCAGGCCAATATCAATAATAGCCAAGTCATAAGTATGCTCCTGTAACAAAAATAGTGCTTTTGCTCCATCATCTGCCAAGTCAACACTGTAACCATTTTTTTGCAATAATATGTCAAGTTGGGTAAGTAAACGGCTATCGTCTTCTACTATTAATATGCGCATTGAGTGCCTATTTTTCCTGTACGTTTATCTCTGCTAGACACCATTTCTTCCAGCATAATGAATATCTGATTAATCCCTTTTCTTCTTTTTACTCACTTTTCCTGATTTTTTGTCAACATCTACAGATACCACTCGACCAGATTTTTGTAGGACTTTAACTCGATATCTACTTTTACTTTGATCGACTTTCAACACCCTACCATTAACTTTTTGTTGCGCTTTTTTTGCGGCTTCAGATTTTGTTTTAGGCACTAACTTAGTATTTTGAGCACAGACAGGAGTAAAGCTTAACGATATCGCCGTCAAACAAACTATCATAAATCTAACGTAAGGATTCTGCTTCAAAGTCCAGCTCTTATTGGTTGTTGTTTACACATTAGCTTACCCCAGTCATTTTCAACCTAAAAGCAAAGGCTGTTTATAACACGAGATTGAAGTATCTAATTATCATACATTTTATCTATCCATAAATACGAATATACTACTGGGTAAGCCATGTTAAAACTGACTAATGCGCGTACAAAAGTGGCCTTTATATTCGTAGCCATACCATTTTGCTGTTTAAACGGGTCGTTGCGCAAATAATAAACATAGGGTTACTTTTTTTAGTACTTAGCGAACATTCCCTTTTTTGAACAAATGGAGTGAATTTATGACCTTCGCTTTAAACTCGCTGCGCTTAGTTTTAATCGCCTCATCTGTTCGACTGCGTATTAGTTTAGAGCAATATTAATATGATGTGTATGAATTCTAGCTGAATCGGGCTTAAACGACCATGCATGCTATAAGTGGAGCTACCCAGATAACTGCAAATTCTCTAATTTTAAACATTCTACCCTGTCAAAAACATCATGTGATGTATTAGCAAAAATATAAAAGGTTCAAACTATATGATGGCTATCGGGTTTAGAAGCTCGCTTGTCATTGGAAAGTTTTGTGGAACAAAGTTTTATTACCAAAAAATGAGCTGGTGAGTATTTTATTACATGGGTTCTTAATTAAAAATCTATTTTTTTACGCAACACTTTCGTCCGCCCAGACTTCACTTTACTATCTACACGCTTCCTTTGGGCATTTCTACTGGGTTTGGTAGCACGGCGGGCTTTCTGCAGTTTCCCGGCTTCTACCAGTATTTCAGTTAGCCTTTCATATGCATCTTGTTTATTCATTTCTTGAGTGCGGTGGCTTTGAGCTTTGATGATCAATACACCTTCTTGGGTGATACGTTTATCTTTGCCTGAGAGCAGTTTTTGTTTGATGTATTCAGGTATAACCGCAATTTGAATATCAAACCTTAAATGAATCGCACTAGACACTTTATTCACATTTTGACCGCCAGCACCCTGAGCACGCATGGCACTCAAGTCTATGGCGGGGAGCAGTAGCTCAATGTTCGGTTTATAATTCATTTAAGGCTCTTCAACTACCTAAGGCAACACTTTCTTGTAAGGTTTCACTACCACTTTTTGATATACTCCTGCGATAGCATAAGGGTCGGAGTCTGCCCATTGCCGAGCGTCTTCTAAACTATCAAATTCAGCAATTACCAATGAGCCAGTAAAGCCAGCTTCGCCTGGATCTTCGTTGTCGATTGCAGGGCAAGGCCCCGCGACTAAAACACGTCCTTGGTCGACCAATAATTGAATACGCTCAAGGTGTGCTGCACGAGTTTGTTTGCGAACAGCTAAGCTATCTTCGACATCTTCCGAATAAATTACATACCACATAGTGACATCCTATAAATGATGAAAATAAACGGCTACTGGTGAGTAGCTGCCTTCATTTTTTTCACAAAACTTTTAAGTTTTTCCAGCATGACTTCTGGCTGACTTAAGTTTTCAGCAATAATATTGACTGTTGCCGAGCCAGAAATAGCACCTGCCGCACCAGACTGAATAGCATCTTTCACTTGTGCTGGTGTTGATATTCCAAAACCAAGTAGTGGTGGTGCTACTTGATATTGAGTGAGTTTGTCTATCAATTCACTGGCAGGGATAGTTACCGCAGTCTCAGCTCCCGTTACGCCAGCACGACCTAGCAAGTAGGTATAACCTTGGGATTTCTTACCAATCTCTGCAAACGTTTCATCACTTGCATTAGGCGGTGCGATCAAAATTTGTTTAATACTTGTTTGCTCGGCAATGGCAATAAAACGATCGGCTTCACGCAATGGAACATCAGCAATCAAAATAGAATCAACCCCAGCTTTAGCTGCATCTTGATAGAATTTTTCTATGCCGCGTTTAAGTATAAGATTGCTGTATAGCAATAACCCAATAGGTATGTCTGCATAGGTTTCACGCACTTGGCGAATAATTTCAAAACAGTCATCTGTTTTAATCTTATTCGAAAGAGCACGAATACTGGCTTTTTGAATAGTGGGTCCGTCAGCAATAGGGTCAGAATAAGGGAAACCCAATTCTAATCCATCTGCTCCCCCTTCGACCAATGCTTTTATGATGTTTACTGAGGTTTGAATATCTGGATCGCCAACCATAACAAAAGGCACAAAAGCGCCTTCATTTTTTGCATCAAGTTGCTCGAACATCGAAGCGTAGCGGTCATTAGAATCAATCATGGTTTTGATCTCCTAAAATACTGCGGACATGCTCTAAATCTTTGTCACCGCGTCCAGATAAATTCACCACTATAATAGTGCCATCTTCTGCTTCATCAGCCATGTTTAATGCGTGTGCAAGGGCATGTGCAGGCTCAAGGGCAGGAATGATACCTTCTTTTTGGGATAAAAGTTGAAATGCATTAAGAGCCTCTTCATCTGTTACAGATTCATACTCTGCACGACCGATATCATATAAATGAGCGTGTTGTGGGCCAACCGCTGGGTAATCAAGTCCGGCAGAAACTGAATATGACTCTTCAATCTGTCCGTCGCTATCTTGCATGATATAACTGAACGCGCCATGTAAGACACCTGTAGTGCCTTTGCCAATTGCTGCACCGTGATCTTTGGTGTGAACTCCTTTCCCGGCTGGCTCAACGCCAATTAATCTAACGCTGGGCTCATCAATAAAATCGGCAAACATACCAATTGCATTTGAACCGCCTCCTACACAAGCAACAAGCGCGTCGGGTAAACGTCCTTCTTTTTCCATAATTTGAGCGCGTGTTTCTTCGCCAATCATGCGATGAAACTCACGGACTATAGTAGGGAACGGATGGGGTCCTGCAGCTGTACCTAATAAATAATGAGCTTTGTCATAGTTTGCAGACCAGTCGCGCATAGCTTCGTTAACGGCATCTTTTAAGGTGCCAGAGCCAGAATTAACAGGAATAACTTTTGCACCCATTAAACGCATTCTAAATACGTTAGGTGCTTGGCGCTCCATATCTTTAGCACCCATATAAATTCGTGCTTTTAAGCCCAATAATGCGCAAGCTAATGCTGTAGCTACGCCATGCTGGCCCGCACCGGTTTCGGCGATGACTTCGGTTTTGCCCATGCGTTTAGTTAACAATGCTTGACCCAATACTTGATTGGTTTTGTGCGCGCCACCATGTAATAAATCTTCACGCTTAAGGTAAAGCTTTACTTTTGGGTTGCTGACTAAGTTTCTAGACAAAGTCATAGCTGTAGGGCGGCCTGCATAATCTTTTAATAAACCCATAAATTCGGCTTGGAATTCTGGGTCTTTTTGAGCATCAATAAAAACTTGCTCAAGTTGGTCGAGTGCAGGCATCAGCAACTCGGGTACATACATACCGCCATAGTCACCAAATTTACTGTTTAAATGATTCATCTATTTCTCACTTTTTTAAAACTGTGTGTTTTAGCTACGCTCTATATTCAATGATGTTTTGCTTTAAGCTTTTCGCTCGAAGTAACATACTCGTGACTACTGTCAATATTCTCTAAGTTGGCTAAAAGCTAAATTAATTTTGTTTTGCTGCTTTATACCTGGTGCACTTTCCACTCCAGAATTTAAGTCGAGCATGCCAACCTGCAAATTAGCTGCTTGTTTAACATTGTCTGGGGTGATACCACCAGCAAGCACAATGTGAGACTTGTCGGTTATCGCATCGAGTAATTGCCAACTAAAGCTTTGGCCTGTGCCACCTGATTGTTCGCCTATTTGGCAATCCAAAAGAAAGTAGTCAACATTACTTTCTTTCATAGTGGGTAATGCATCTTTCACCCCCTTGGCGATCCAAATCTGGCACTGTGCAGGCAGTTTGATACGCAGACTGTCGATATAAGTTTGGTTTTCTTGACCATGAAGCTGAACCGCCTTTAACCGAAGTTCTTTTGCATAGCTTATTACTTGCTCAATAGGAGCATTAACAAACACCCCGACATAGTAAAATGGCACGGCATAAGTAATTTGTTTAGCTTGCTCTAAAGTCACAAAACGTTTAGATTTTTCGGCAAAAATCAAACCAGCAAAACTGGCAGGACTATCTTTGACTAATTTGGCTCCAGATAGACTGGTTGTGCCACAAATTTTTACTGTGCCGTATATCAATTGTTTGGCAGCTAATTGCATATCCTTTTCGCCCATCAGTGAGCTACCTACCAAAAATGCGTCAACAAGCGGCGCCAATCTGCGAACATCTTGATGGGTATAAATACCTGACTCAGAAATGATCACATGTTCATGTTTAGCATGTTGTTTTAATAAAGGCACCAAACGTTCAGTCGTTGCTAGGTCGGTACTAAGATCACGTAAGTCGCGGTTATTGATGCCAATAATTTTAGCTTTTAGGTCACAGGCTCTTAGCACTTCTTCTTCATTACTGACTTCGGTCAATACGTCAAGTTGGTATTGCTCGGCGATATTTGCCAATTCAGTATATTGTTCATCGCTGAGGACAGATAACATAAGCAATACCGCATCGGCATTGTGATGACGGGCTAAATAAACTTGATAAGGTTCAACAAAAAAATCTTTGTTAATGACAGGCTGGGTCACACGAGCGCGAATATATTCCAGGTACTCAAACTTACCTTGAAAATATTTCTCATCAGTTAACACGGAGATGCAAGCAGCAAAAGGACTGTAAGCTTGAATTACTTCGTCTAAGTCAAAGTTTTCACGAATTATTCCTTTAGACGGCGACGCTTTTTTACATTCCAATATAAAGCTAGCGTTTGGCTGCGCCAAAGCATCAAAAAAGCTTCTATTTGAAGGTGTTAAACTACCAATGAAATTTGCTAACGGTAAATCAATTTTGCGCTGAGCGATTTCTTGTTGTTTGTCTAGGACGATTTTTTCTAATACATTGGCCATTTTTGTTAACAGTGTCCTTTATTGATTTTGGCTGATGGAAGCCGATAGTTTGATTGTGGCTAATGGAAGTTGTTGCTGCATAGCATTAATTGCCATCTCAGCCCCTTGTGCATAGGTTTTCGCTTTGCCACATAGTTTTAATAGTGCCGCTGTGTTCATCGCCACAGCAGCTTGATGCGCTGCTTCGCCTTTACCAGCCAACACGTTTTCAATCAGGATTTTATTTTCTTCTGGCTCTCCACCTTTAATGGCGTCTAACGGATAATTTTCAAGTCCAAAGTCAGCGGGACAAACACTACTTTGTGTTAACTCATCACCGTTTACTTCGACTATTTGTGTATTGCCATGTAGAGCAAACTCATCCAATCCACTACCATGCACTACCATGGCTTTTTTATAGCCTAATATTTGCAAGGTTTTGGCAAATGGCATCAGCAACTCTGCAGCATAAACACCAATAATTATGTGGGTAGGACGGGCTGGATTAACCAAAGGCCCTAGCAAATTAAATAAGGTACGAGTTTTCAAGGTAGTACGCACTGGCATCGCATGGCGAATACCCGAGTGATAATTTGGCGCAAACAAAAAACATAGATTTGATTGGTCTAAACATCGACGTGCGGTGTCTGCAGGCATAGTTAATTCTAAATCAAATGCTTTGAATAAGTCAGCGGATCCAGATTTGCTCGAAACACTACGATTACCGTGTTTAGCAACTTTTACACCACAGCTTGCAGCTACTATAGCTGACGCAGATGAAATATTAATTGTATTATGACCATCACCCCCTGTTCCCACAATATCGGCAAAATCATAATCTGGGCGAGAAAATGCACCTGCGTTAGCTATAAGTGCAACAGCGGCTCCAGCAATTTCTTCCGGTTGCTCACCTTTGATTTTTAATGCAGTAAGCAAAGAAGATAAGACAATATCGTCCACCTGACCGGTCACCACTTGTGAAAATACTTCAGTAACATCGCTGAGTTTTAAGTCTTGACCTTGATAGAGTTGTTGAAGAATTGTTTGGATCATTTGATTCATGGGGTCTGAACCTTATCTTGGGTTAAGAATTCAATACTTTGCATAAGCAGCTGGCTACCATGAGAGGTCAAAATAGATTCTGGGTGAAATTGAAAACCTAGCATTTTATCTTTCAGATGCACCACTGCCATAGGAATCTCTGCAAAATTTGCTAATACAGTCAACTCCTCAGGCATGTTACTAGCCATTAAAGAATGATAACGGGCAACAGGTAAAGGCTGTGGCATATTATTAAACATTTTATCGGCACAGTGTTTAATCAAAGATGACTTACCATGCATCACTTTTTCTGCACGAACAATACTACCCCCATAAGATTCAACGATCGCCTGATGACCCAAACAAATTCCTAATACCGGGAATTGGCCTTTCACTAAGTTAAGTAATTCTAACATTGAGCCCGCTTGCGAGGGATTACCTGGTCCGGGTGATAACATCAACATTACCTGTTTAACTTGACTATTTTTGTCAATTCGTTGTGCTTTTTTTTGCATTTTTTGTAAAATAACATCGGCCGAAACGCTATTACGATACACAATTAGTTCAAGGCCTAACGTTCTCAATTCATCCACCAAGTTATATGTAAATGAGTCAAAGTTATCCAGTAAAAACACACAGGTTTGTTTATTAATTTGAGCTGCTTGTGAGGTCACTATATTGCTCCTTTTTCTTTAGCAGTTCTTGGTTGCGAACTTGATATAATGGCACCTATTACCGCTTGTGCTTTACTTCGAGTTTCATCAGCCTCTGACTGTGGGTCAGAGTCATACACTACGCCTGCACCTGCTTGTATGTAGGCAGTATCATTTTTTACAAACGCTGAACGGATAACGATACAAGTATCCATATCACCTTGACTGTTAATGTAGCCCACTGCGCCTCCGTAACTGCCGCGTCGTTGTTTTTCAACTTGACGGATTAATGTGGCGGCGCTGACTTTTGGTGCACCGACTAACGTGCCCATATTCATACAAGCTTGGTATGCATGCAGTGCGTCTAGCTCGAGTTCTAAGGTGCCACAAACACGAGAAACTAAATGCATAACATGAGAATAACGATCAACTTTTAATAAATCGGCAACATGGCGTGTACCGGGTTGACTAACGCGAGCAATGTCGTTTCGGGCTAAATCAACCAGCATAATGTGCTCAGCTAATTCTTTTTTATCTAAGCGTAAGTCAAGTTCGATACGGCTGTCTAAATCTGGCGATAAACTGCCATCGGCATTAAAACCACGTGGGCGGGTACCGGCAATTGGATAAATTTCTACTTGTCGGTTACTTTGTTGGTATTTTAGCGCTGACTCTGGTGATGCGCCGAAAATACAAAACTCGCTGTCTTGTAAATAAAACATATAAGGGCTTGGGTTACGATGCTTTAATGCTTTGTAGGCATTTAGAGTGTTTGAGCAAGGTAGGCTAAATGTCCGAGATGGCACTACTTGAAAAATATCACCAGCCAAAATATTTTCTGTTAAGTTGTTAACAATGTTACAAAAAGCTTCATCGTCGATGTCACAAGTTGGCGATTTTTTCGTTGCGTTATTTGTTATTGTTTTATTGGGTTTTACGGCAAAACTTGCGGTAATATCGGTCAATAAACGGGTTTTAATCGAGCAAATTTTTGCTAATGCTAGGCTTTGTGCCTGCTGATAATGTTCGCCAGTAAATAGGTTGGCGATGACCTCACTTGATTGTTGCTCGTGATCTATTACCACTAATGTTTCGGCCAGGTAATAAACAAAATCAGGGCAGCTGTTCTCGCCATCAGCAACCTCGGGCAGCGTCTCACTCATTGCCATCATATCAAACGCAAAAGCACCACCAAGAAATACCGCAAAAGGATGCTGACTACTGTTGGTTAATTGGGTAAATAAACGCAAGCTTTGAAAAGGATTAACAGCAAGCAAACGTGAACGTTCATCAAGTTGCTGTGTTATCTCGGTGAACGTAGCGGTGAACGCCTGATTATCACCGGTTATCTCGGCATCTTCAGCT
>CAZMDX010000163.1:0-5677 GCA_964564805.1 uncultured Pseudoalteromonas sp.
ATATCTGATAACTTTTTAGCTCGGTCCAAGCCCATATGAACATAGCAGCTTATGATGTCGTTGTTGTTTGCATTACAGGCACCATAACGGACGGACATTTCTATACTGGAAAAGGTAAAACAGTAGTTAAAAGACATAAAGCACCATAATGTAAATGATAATCGTTATCATTTACATTATGGTGCTTTTAATATGATGTCAATATAGAAATGTAAGTTTTGGGAAAGACGCTTCAAAACTGGAGGAACAGTAGTGGTTATGCGGCGTGGATTATTCCCAATTGGGTTTTGCTATTGTGGCTTTATCGAGCGTTTAGTTGAAAAACGGCTTAGATGTTTCATTCCTTGGCTTAGAATATTGGTGTCTACCTGACTAAAAGCTTCATCGCCTGTTTGTAGGTCAAATACACGCACATTGCCATTATTCATGATCTCAATTCGTTGATTATTGGTCAGTAGTAACACTTTACTCCCTTGAGTGCTGACAATGTAATTGAGGTTACTTTTCTGTGTGAGGGTATCACCAGTGCTATAAGTTGCGGGGTTTGCTGTACAGCCCAATAAATTCAAGGCGGTGGGTGCAATGTCTTCTAGGCTGGCCATTGATTTTTTGATGACAATATTAGTCAATAATGAATTCTTCAACTCGTTTTGATTGACCAGGTCAGTAACAATTATTTGATATTGTGCTAATACATTTGGTGTTAAAAGTTCATCTAATTGCTTTACCTCAACAAAACCGATGGATAAGTTGCTTGTGGCATTAAATATATTTTGCTTAAATTGCTGCCAATCTTGCAGATAAGTGGTTAGCCGATTATTACTTGTATCGTTAAGATACAACGACACATTCAGTCCCATTGAGCTGGGTAACTGAAGTAATAATGGAGAATGATTTTGCAAAGCACCATGATATAGCTCAGGCAATCCGTATAAAACAGTTGTGATACCGTTCATTAAGGAAGATTGTAGCAAATAATGATGTTCAAATTCAGTCAAACCTGTCGTTGAAAACGGTATTTCCCCATCCACAACTGATAATAACAATACTCTCTTAGCACTATCAACTGAGCAATAAACTGGTTCAGCCGGGTATGTAATACCTTTCATCGTTTTATTAAATTGCAGAGCCTTGCGTTGCTGGTAGTCCTCAATATCCAGCAAACTATATCTGGCCATCAATGTTTTAGCTGTCGCTGGATATGACAAAGGGAACATATTATCTTGCTGCACGATTGGCTGGTACAGATTAGCGTCGGCCCAAACGTGCATAGCATGGCTGGCAACAAAGCAGCTAACAAAAAAACTGCTAATAGGTAATCCTAATTTACGTTTTTGTAACCTACCAATACGTTGCCATAATGCATTCGCAACAATTAATTGAAATGATAACCACACTATAAATAGTAGAAGTAAAAATCCCCATTGTTGCCAACCAAATTGAGCAAAGGCGGTTTGCGTTTCGTTACGGATAAGTTCTGCTGAGTTAACGCTGAGGTGCACGCCATATTTGTTATAAAGTAATGCATCAAAAGCTAGCAAAGCCAGACCCAAAGCTGCCAATACTGAACTTAATCCCTTTACAGCTTTTGCATTGGGTACTAAGTAGCAAAGTGGTAAAATAAGAATGACAAAACCAAAAAATGTCAAAAATCCAATGTGACTGACCCAATTGGTGAATAAGTAGAATGTCCCTAAAGATGATCCAGGGGCAGGAGAATTTAGGATGTAAATGGCGGCAATAGTGACTGCAATAATTATATTAAGCAGTGCAAACCAATGACCCCAGTTAACTAATTGAGTGACTAATTTTCTGCGTGGCGTTTCAGAAAGAATCATTTAACCGTGAACCTTTTTTATTTTCCATTGATACTTTTTAAGAGTACTTGTGTAAACTGCTCAGCCATTTGTTTGCGAAGGTTTTCTGGGACTTGCTGGTGGAAAATATTAGTAACGACATTACCTAACACCATTAGCGAAAGGTCTCGGTTAGCTTGATTTTTTTCTAATGCAATAATGATGTCATGCATGATGGCTTCAAATTGGCTGTCAGAGTATTTGGATTGTTGTGGCATGTTGCTTAGCTCGGGAACTTCTAACGTCTAGTATTTAATGATAGTAACAATGGTCTACATAAAATGCGAATAAACCAACAAGTTACCGACTAAATTTAATTTATTTTTGTAAAGGAAGAAATGTGAGCGCGTTAATCCATCATTTTGTTGTACACCAGTTAGCCGTTAATCAACAACAGGAACTTGTTTTAGTGCCTCGAGCTAGTTGCTTTAATGTAAGTCCAGAAATTGAAAATTTGGCCCAACAAATAAATCACGCTTTTAATACTAAACCCAGTAAAGGGGTAGGTGCATTTGTGACTGAAAACGCCGAGATAGTCAGCGTGAGCCGTGATTCATTGGTTCAAGAAGAGCCATCAGCGGATACAGAGCCCTCAGCTGAGAAAGATATATCATCATCTCACACAGCGTCATTTAAAACGCTGCTTGAAGATATGCAGTCTGAAAAGCAAGACTTCGTTGAGTTTAGTATCCAAGCTAGTGAAATGTTGAAAAAATCTTTGATTGATACTGGCACTCTCGAAACAGGATTTGTGTTGTTTAGTCACTATCAGTTTTTAGCCACCGATTATTTGATGATAGCCATCATCAACACTAAACAACATGTCGAAATAAACCGAGATTTAGAGCTAACTAGTAGTGATCATCTAGACCTAGCTAAAATGCAATTAGCGGTTAGGATTGATTTGACGCAACTAGCTGTGAGCGCAGAACAACAGCGCTACATTAGCTTTATCAAAGGTCGTATGGGTCGCAAAGTGTCCGACTTTTTTATGCACTTTATTGGTTGTGAGGAATTAGTCGATGTTAAGCAACAAAATAAACAGTTATTAACCACTGTGGATGCTTTTTTGTCAGCTGAACAGCTAGACCCACAAGAGAAAAATCAAGCCCGAGAAACAGTTTCGAATTATTATAAAGAAAAACTAGAGCTAGGTGAGGATATTCAAATACAAGAATTGGCTGCAAAGTTACCCAGCGATCATGTTAGTTTTGAAGAATTTAACCAAGGCGCAGAGTTACCATTGGAAGAACAGTTTCAAGCTGACCGAGGCGTGCTAAAAACATTGGCAAAGTTTAGTGGACAAGGTGGAGGTATTTCACTCAGTTTTGAGCGCGCATTACTTGGTGAGCGGGTGAGCTATGATGCGGGCTCTGATACTTTGATGATTAGAGGCATTCCACCTAACTTGAAAGATCAACTTTTGAAGTCGCAAAGCTGACATCTCGCAAGTAATCCTTATAATAACCATATATAAACTCTTCACAAAACAGGACATATACATTTTTTATGCAATTATTCGTTAATGATTTGACCGTAATGGATTTTTCTTACCTTTGCCCGGAGCGAGGCATGGTCGGAGAGAGCTGGATAGTAGACGTGATCCTAAGCGGTGATTTAAATGAAGAAAGCATGGTGTTGGACTTTGGTAAAGTTAAGAAACAACTCAAACAGCTTATAGACGAATATATCGATCATAAACTGTTGGTTCCAGTAGAACACAAATATAGCCATGTTGAACATGATAAGAAATCTGACAGAGTAAAAGTTGATTTTATTCGGCCTGATAATAAGTCTATTCATTTAAATTGCCCAGCCGAGGCTTATGCATTTGTGTATTCACAAAATGTCACTATGCCTTCAGTGAGTGATTATCTTAAAGATGTAATTGCCACTCACTTACCAGAGAATGTGGCAGGTATTGAACTCAATTTGCGCACAGAGATCATCAATACACCTTTTTATCACTACACCCACGGGCTGAAAAAGCATGATGGCAACTGCCAACGTATCGCCCATGGCCACCGCTCTAAAGTGGTTGTGTTTGAAAATCAACAAGAAAGCATCAAATGGCAAGAATATTGGGCTGATCGTTGGTGTGATATTTATATTGGCTCTAGTGAAGATATTGTAGACGCCAGTAATACTGGTTTTTCCATGCTTAATGGGGAGGCTGAACAGCATAATATATTTGCCTATGAATCTTCACAAGGTAGATTTGAATTAGCTATTCCAAAAGTCGAATCAGAAATGATTGATACCGACACTACAGTAGAATGTTTAGCGCAGTTCATGGCAGACGAACATAAACGTTTAGATAACAGTAGCGATTTTAAAGTTTTAGCTTATGAAGGAGTGGGTAAAGGAGCAATTGCTTTTGCGTAGACTGATTTTAGTATGTTTAATGGGGATGTTGTGTCTTTTCGCATTCTCAGTTTTTGCAAGCGAGCTTTATCTCAAAGGCGAAATGACCCAAGGCAGTTTAATTCGAGGGCAAGCCCCAGTTGGCCATCACGTTTGGCTGAACGACGAACCACTTAAAATATCAGCGAATGGATACTTCGCTTTTGGTTTTGGTCGAGATGCAAAATTAACACAGCAAATTAAGTGGTCAGATAATAAAGGTAAACAGCACATAAAGATGCTGAAGTTGCAGGTTAGAACTTATAATATTCAAAAAATTGAAGGTATTCCTAGCCAGTACGTCAGCCCTCCAAAGGAAGTGAGTGAGCGGATCAAACGGGATAACCAGCAAGTTGCCAGTGCTCGAACCTTAAATGATGACCGTAGCGATTTTTATCAAGATTTTATATGGCCGGCTGCTGGACCTATTAGTGGTGTATACGGAAGTCAGCGAGTATTCAACGGCACACCTAAACGTCCTCATTTTGGTGTCGACGTGGCCTCACCTACAGGTTCACCTGTATATGCACCTGCGGACGGGATTGTAACTTTGTTTGTCGCGGATATGTATTATTCTGGTGGCACTATGATCATCGATCACGGGCATGGTGTGTCCTCTACCTTTCTTCACCTAAGTAAAGGTCATGTAAAAGCTGGGACCTCAGTTAAACAAGGTGATTTAGTCGCAGAAATTGGTGCCACTGGCCGTGTGACAGGTGCACACCTAGACTGGCGAATTAATTGGTTTAAGGAAAGATTAGATCCTGCTCTTTTAGTGCCCAAGCGCTAAACATCGGTTAAAAGCCTGTTAATTAATAAAAAGCTCAAAATTTACTCTCGCGTTTTCTTTTAACATCTGTATAATTCGCGCCCTGCCCAGTTGCCCCCGCTTGTGGGAAAGCGGATGAATCATACGACTCGAAGGGGTCAAAGTATTGATTTTTAGCGGTTTTATGTAGCAGTCGGTGGTTAAATACCGAGCATAGAACCAACGTAACGATTATTTATATATTTCGGGTATTTTAAAATGAAAACTTTTGTTGCAAAGCCAGAAACGGTAAAACGTGAATGGTATGTGGTTGACGCCGCAGACAAAACTCTTGGTCGCTTAGCGACTGAGATTGCTAGCCGTTTACGCGGAAAGCATAAGCCAGAGTTCACTCCTCATGTGGATACTGGTGATTACATAGTTGTGATCAACGCTGAGAAAGTCACTGTTACTGGCAACAAAGCCAAGGGCAAAATTTACTATTCTCATTCTGGTTATCCAGGCGGTCTTAAAGATACTACCTTTGAGAAGTTACAAGCTTTTAAACCAGAGATGATCATTGAAAAAGCGGTTAAGGGTATGTTGCCTAAAGGTCCACTTGGACGCGATATGTTCCGCAAAATGAAAGTCTTCGCTGGTCCTGAGCATA
>CAZMDX010000164.1:0-3262 GCA_964564805.1 uncultured Pseudoalteromonas sp.
GCTTATAAGTTAGAAGATGCGAGCCGATACTCTGAGAATTTCTTTGGTAAAGGGGTGGAATTTATTGATTTTAGTGCCACCTTATCCACCAGTGCTGATCAGTTTGCTATTGCACCGGGTTATCTGAAAAAAGAATGGCAACAAGCAGGGCGTAACTATTATCGATATGAAATGGACTCACCTATGCTTTACTTTTTTAGTGTTATGTCAGCCAAACTTGAGAGTAAAAAAACACAACATGATGGCATCGCTATCGAGGTCTATTATCATGCTAGTCATCATTGGAATGTAGACAGGATGATAGAGTCGAGTAAAGATTCCTTGGATTATTTTCAAGCTGCCTTTGGCCCCTATCAGCACAAACAACTTAGGATCATTGAGTTTCCAGGTTACCGCAGCTTTGCGCAAAGTTTCGCCAATACGGTGCCTTACTCTGAAAACATTGGCTTTATTTCAGACTTACGCGACCCTGAAAATATTGACCCTGTGTATTATGTCACCGCACACGAAGTGGCTCACCAATGGTGGGCTCATCAATTAATTGGAGCCAATGTGCAAGGGAGCGCGGTGTTGTCTGAAACCTTGTCGCAATACAGCGCGTTAATGGTCATGAAGAAAAAGTATGGTGAAATAAAGTTACGTAAGTTTTTAACCCATGAATTGGACCGCTACCTAAGAGGCCGCAGTGCAGAGCGTATTGAAGAAATGCCACTGCTACGCACTGAAAACCAGGCCTATATTCACTATCGAAAGGGCTCAGTTGTGATGATGGCTTTAGTCAATAAACTAGGCGAAGAACGACTTAATCAAGCCCTCCGAGCTTTGTTAAACGAATATCAGTTTAGGGAAGACTTATACCCCACTACCTTAGACTTGGTGAGACATTTAAATAATGTGTCGAACGAGACAGAGCAGACATATATTAGAGACTTGTTTGAGCAAATCACTGTTTACGATTTACGTGCCAAAGAAGTCATTAAAGAAAAGCTTGAGGGGGATAAAACCAAGGTGATATTAACCGTATCAGCACAACAGTTTAGTGCTGATGGAAAAGGTAAAGAAACAGAACAGCCTTTTGCTAAACAAGTAGAGATTGTCTTGTTTAGCGAAGATCCTAATGATTTTTCCGCTGAAAACAAAATAATTTATCAAGGACTACACGACATTGAAAGTGGCGATACTGTCATCGAACTAGTCGTTGACGAAATGCCTAACTATGCAGGTATAGACCCCTTTGTGCGTTTTATTGACCGAGACACCGGTAATAATATAATCAAGTTGTAATGTTTAAGTTTGCTAAACTAAGCCCTTATTTTTGAGGGCTTTTTATTGAGCTTCTTTCATCAAATTTTTTTATAATTTTTATGTTCAATTTTTATTTTTCATTCAGTTTTTTATAAAGAGAATAGTAAGTGGCTTTAGTCAGAATCGGTAGTCCTATTTGGACCCATGAACAGTGGTTTGGTAGTTTATTTCCAGCCAACACAGCAAAAGAGAAAAGTCTTGGCGCATACGCTCAGCATTTCAATAGTGTCGAAGGCAACACCAGCTTTTACCATATCCCCGATGAAAAAACGCTGCTGCGTTGGGCTGAGCAAGTACCAGAAGATTTTCGTTTTACCTTTAAGTTTCACCGCAGTATCAGTCATGATAAAAAACTCCTCAATATTGAAGATGATTTGCACTTAGTTCTCAACCGTATGGCATTACTGGAGCATAAGTTAGGCTGTTTAATGCTGCAACTGCCTGCTAGTTTTGGCCCAAATCAGTTAGCTCACTTAGTCAGTTTCATTCAGCTTTTACCTAAGGATTTTCGCTATGCTGTTGAGGTCAGGCATTTAGGTTTCTTTGATAAAAGTGATAACGAAAAAGCACTGAATCAACTACTGATAGAAAACAACATTAACCGCGTAATTATGGACACCAGAGCTTTATTTGCCTGCCCTGCTAATGGCGACAGCATCATTGAAGACGCCCACAGGAAAAAACCTAACGTGCCTACCCATGTCATTGCCACATCAGACACTCCCTTAGTGCGTTTTGTTGGGCATCCAAATATTCAAGCAAATAAATCTTTTTATACCCCCTGGATCCACAAAACCAAACAATGGTTAGATGAAGGTAAATCGCCCTATTTATTTTTCCATATGGCCAACACATTCGACGCACCTTGGTTGGCTGAGGCATTCGTGAATGACTTCAATCAGCTCTATGCCGATAATCCCATAACCACAATATCGTTACCTAAAAATAGTAATAATCAGTTAGATATTTTTGGCCTTTGAAATAAGGTCTGTATGATGGGTTAATACTTCATAATTTTGAGCAACTTATGCCATCACCCCTTTCCTCCTTATCCCCCCTGTCACACATCCGCGTGCTCGAATTAAGCCGCATATTAGCGGGACCTTGGGCCGGACAAATGTTGGCTGACTTAGGTGCTGAAGTAATTAAAGTAGAAAAACCGATTCAAGGAGATGACACTCGCCACTGGGGGCCTCCTTATCTTAACAACACCCAAAACGAATCACCCGAAGTGTCGGCCTATTTTTTATCTGCTAATCGAGGCAAACACTCTATTACTGTGGATATTCGTCATTCAGAAGGTCAAGCGATTATTCGTCAACTAATAGAACGTTGTGATGTATTAATAGAGAACTTTAAAGTAGGTAATTTGCAAAAATACCAACTTGATTTTGCTAGTTTGTCAGCAATAAACCCAAGGTTAATTTATTGCTCAATAACGGGTTTTGGTCAAGAAGGTCCTTATGCACAAAGAGCCGGATACGATTTTTTATTACAAGGCATGGGCGGACTGATGAGTGTCACTGGCGAGCCTGATCACTCACTAGGTGGAGGTCCACAAAAAGTGGGGGTTGCACTCACCGACATTCTCACTGGAATGTATGCCACCACCGCGATACAAGCAGCGATTATAGAGCGTGAAAAATCAGGATTAGGACAACATATCGATCTTGCCTTACTCGATGTGCAAGTGGCTTGTTTAGCTAATCAAGCGATGAACTACTTAGTTAGCCAAGAAACACCCAAACGT
This sequence comes from uncultured Pseudoalteromonas sp., assembly GCA_964564805.1. GTDB lineage: Bacteria > Pseudomonadota > Gammaproteobacteria > Enterobacterales > Alteromonadaceae > Paraglaciecola. The sequence goes on from CAZMDX010000164.1 coordinate 3,056, forward strand.
ATGGGTAATGCTCACCCCAATATTGTGCCCTATCAAACCTTTGAAACCGCAGATGGCTTTATTATTTTAACCATAGGTAACGACTCACAATTTGCAGACTTTTGTGAGGTGGCACAGTGCCACACGTTAAAACATGACCCTGACTTTGCCACTAATCAAGCAAGAGTTCGCAACAGAGATGTGGTGATTGAACGTTTAACAAACATC
>CAZMDX010000165.1:0-6200 GCA_964564805.1 uncultured Pseudoalteromonas sp.
ATAGCAATAAAAGACGAGCACAATTGGGATATCGTTTTGGATGCCATGTACGGTACGGTAAATCGAAAAGGCTCTGCACGTGCTGCATTTAGAGGGGACAATTACATATCCGCAGGTAAAACAGGCACCGCCCAATTAGTATCTATCGCTCAAAACGAAAAATATGATGCTGAAAAGCTTTCCAAGAAAAACCGCGATAACGCTATGTATATAGGTTACGCACCCTATGACAAACCACAAATTGCCGTTTCTGTTGTGTTAGAAAATGCAGGACACGGCGGTGCTGAAGCTGCACCTATTGCCCGTAAAATGATGGATGATTATTTTAAAAACCAAACATTCCCTGAGCATCAAGTCATCGAGTCTTTAAGTCAAAAACTAGAAGAACTTGAACTGACACACTTTAGGACGCAACCCTAATGCTTAGGACTAAATTAGCTTTTAGCAACCGTTCTTTTTGTAACAGAGTACATTGTGATGGCATTTTGTTATTTGGATTACTGGTACTTATGGTGGTAGGTTTATTCACTATTTATTCAGCAGGCGGACAAGACATAGGTCTCATACAAAGGCAATTAACACGTCTAGCACTAGCTTTAGGCGTGATGTTGGTTGTGGCTCAAATCCCCCCGATGGCTTATCAAAAGTTATCCGTTTATTTTTACGTTATTGGTATAGCGATGTTAGTTGCTGTTCTGGTGGTAGGTGTATCCAGTAAAGGGGCACAGCGTTGGTTGGATTTAGGCGTATTTCGCTTTCAACCCTCTGAAGTTATGAAGTTAGCCGTGCCTATGATGGTGGCTTGGTATATTAGTCGCTTTAATTTGCCACCTAAAACTTGGCATATATTAGTTGGCTTTTCCTTGGTCGCCCTGCCCACCTTATTGATTGCTCGACAGCCAGATTTAGGCACCTCACTTCTCATTGCCTGCTCAGGCGTTTTTGCATTGTTTTTAGCAGGTATGAGCTGGCGATTTATATCCTTTGTTGTTATTGCCATGTCAGCTTTTGCTCCTATTATGTGGAATTTTTTGATGAAAGATTATCAAAAACAACGAGTACTGACATTTATCAATCCTGAAAGTGATCCTCTGGGTTCGGGTTATCACATTATTCAGTCGCAAATTGCTATTGGTTCTGGCGGTGCTCAGGGCAAAGGTTGGTTGCAAGGCACACAATCGCAGTTAGAGTTTTTACCAGAACGTCATACTGATTTTATTTTTGCGGTGTTCAGTGAAGAGTTTGGATTTTGGGGCGTGGTAGGACTTCTATCGATCTATGCTTTTATTGTAATACGTGGCATGTTGATAGCAGTGAGAGCACAAGACGCGTTTAGTAAAATTTTAGCTGGCAGTATTACTCTTACCTTTTTTGTTTATGTGTTTGTCAATATGGGTATGGTTTCAGGTATTTTGCCTGTTGTTGGCGTACCTTTACCCTTAATAAGCTATGGTGGGACCTCTATGGTGACACTGCTAGCTGGTTTTGGTATTTTAATGGCGATAAGCACCCAGAAAAGAATCATGTCCCGAGTATAGTAATAGTTTTGCTTATTTGAAATATTTACCCATAAAGGAGAAACTGTGAAGTTGATTAAGTCGTTTTTTGCATTAAGCTTGTGTTTGACATGTTTTGGTAGCCAAGCTTCCCCTGAAGAACTTAAACAGCAGTTTATTGAACTAATGGTTAATGAACATCAGTTTGAAAGAACAGTGATTGAATCGACTTTGGATAAAGCCATCAAAAATCCAGTTATTTTACAATCCATTGCTAAACCATGGGAAGCCAAACCTTGGTTTCAATATTACCCTATATTTCTCACTGAAAAACGCCTAACAAAAGGTCTAGCGTTTTGGAAAACTCATCAAGAAACTTTAGCACGGGCAGAACAAGAAACCGGTGTACCCGCTGAAATTATTGTTGCAATCATTGGTGTTGAAACTTTTTATGGCACTTACCAAGGCAAATATTCAGTTCTCGATGCATTAGTGACTTTGGGCTTTCATTATCCACCTAGGGCAACGTTTTTTCGAAGCGAGTTAGCACAATTATTTTTATTAGCTCAAGAAGAAAAGTTTGATATCACCGAGCTAAAAGGTTCTTATGCTGGCGCTATGGGATGGGGCCAGTTTATTTCTTCTAGTTACCGTCATTACGCTGTGGATTTTGACGGTGACGGTGTGCGAGACTTGTTAAACAACCCTGTAGATGCGATCGGCAGTGTTGCAAACTACTTTAGAAAACACCATTGGAAAGCAAACAATGATATTGCGTTTAAAGCTATAGTCAGTGGTAATCAATATTCAGCATTGTTATCAAATTCTCTTAAATATTCTCATCAATGGTCGCAGTTACAAGATGCGGGTGTCAGTATCACTTCGCCAGAACTGAGCGAAGACATGAATGTTAAACTTTTCGAATTTGAACAAGCTGACAGTAAAGAATATTGGGTAGGTTTACCTAACTTTTATGTGATCACTCGTTATAATCATAGTCCGTTATATGCTATGGCAGTATTTCAATTCAGCCAACAACTCAAACAAGAGTTCAAAGCTGCAACCACCGCTAAACTAAACAATTAATTATCTATGGTAAAATCTACGCGTTTCCTTGGCCTATTTATTATCGTAGTGCTTGCTTATGGTTGCGCTCCAAAGGGACGTTATTACCAACAACAAGACTCAGCCCCTAAGGTAGTTCCACAAAAGGTGATAACACAAGATGCGATAGCGACTTACCAAACATATGCGCCGGCTAATATGCGTCCCTATACAATAAGAGGTGTAAAGTACACACCACTCAATACGGGTAAAGGTTTCAGTGATAAGGGACATGCTAGTTGGTATGGACAAAAGTTTCATGGTCACTTAACGTCTAATGGCGAAATTTACGATATGTACAAAATGTCTGCCGCACACAAAACGTTGCCTCTACCATCATTCGCTCGTGTTACCAATTTAAAAAATGGTAAACAAGTCGTCGTCAGAGTCAACGATAGAGGACCTTTTTATCGAGGCCGTGTTATAGACCTGTCTTATGCGGCAGCCTTAAAGTTAGACATGCTTGAAACAGGGGTTGCTGAAGTAAAAGTGGACGTCATTCATGTTGATAAATCAGGGAGGATCACCGAAGGACGCAATCCAACCACCATCAAAAGAGCCCCCATTAAAATCAATCAACAGGTTTTTATCCAAGTGGCTGCTTTTCAGAACAAAAAGGAAATAAACAAATTAGCAAATGGATTAAAAAACTTATACCAACGACCCTATCGAACAAGATTTGAAGAAGGTATATATAAATTACACCTTGGGCCATTGATAGACGAGCAGGATGCAAATACGTTGTTAAACGAACTTAAAAGCAATGACTACCCCGGCGCTTACAAAGTTTACTCCGATTAAGTACATCGCGAACTATCAACCTCTGTTTTATCTTTCAGTTGGACGTAAAGTTTTCATATTAATTTGTATCTGATGTCTTGAAGCCGATAAAAATATTCATATAGTTGAGCATTAGTTATCAGTTGAGCAGCAATGTAACCCTCGAAGTGCTATATTGTTCAATACAATTTGATATCATCATTTGTGTCATTTAAGACATGTCTAAGATTTCTATTCCTGTAACATTTTCAAAACGGTAGTTTAATGCTTAATCAAAAAACGTATTTCGGATCTCTTATAAGCACCATAGTCTTGTGTTTGTGTGTCTTTTCAGCTTCTGCTGCTGTAGTTATTCCACCTGCACCCGGTGTCTCAGCTAAAGGATTCATATTAATGGATTTCCAAACGGGCAACGTCATAGCAGAACAAAACGCAGATATGCAAATACCACCTGCTAGCTTAACCAAGATGATGACTAGTTATGTCATTGGTATAGAGCTACTGAACGGTAATATCAAAGAGACTGATTTAGTGACCATTTCTGAAAAGGCATGGGCTAAAAACTTTCCTGACTCTTCAAAAATGTTTATCGAAGTAGGCAAACAAATATCGGTAGCTGATCTTAACCGCGGTATTATCATTCAGTCCGGTAATGATGCTTGTGTGGCCATGGCAGAACATATTGCCGGCAGTGAGGATGCCTTTGCCAGTATGATGAATATGCATGCAACAAAACTCGGCATGGCCTCTACTTATTTTGTCAACAGCCATGGCTTACATGATGCTGAACACTACACCACACCCAGAGACATGGCTATACTATCCGCTGCACTAATACGTGACGTACCTGAAGAATACGCTATCTACGCCGAAAAAGAATTTACCTTCAACGATATTAAACAATACAACCGCAATGGCTTATTGTGGGATAAAAGCCTGAATGTTGATGGTATAAAAACGGGTCACACCTCTGATGCAGGCTATAGCTTGATCACCTCAGCTTACCAAGGTGATATGCGTCTAATTTCAGTTGTTATGGGGACAGATAGTGAACGTGCTCGTAAAGTTGAAAATAAAAAGTTACTCAAATATGGTTTCCGATTTTTTGAAACGATCACACCCTATAAAGCAGGTGATAGCTTTGTTTCACACCGAATTTTTATGGGTGATAAAGAGACTGTAGATCTTGGCATATTGCAAGATACCCCAATAAACATTCCTCGAGGCCAAAGTAAAAATTTACAAGCTAACTTTAAATTAGACAAAAATTTACAAGCACCGATTGCTAAAGGTGAAGTAGTAGGCAAGCTCTTTCTTCAAATTGAAGGTGAAGATATTGCCGAATATCCTTTGGTAGCTTTGCAAGAAGTTAAAGAAGGCGGTTTCTTAGATCGGATGGTTGACTTTGTTAAATTAAAGCTTGGTTTTAATAATTAATAATTCGCACCTTACTCAATACTCGAGAGAAACATGGACACTAATTTTGATCAATTGCTGGACTTCCCATGCCAGCAAACATTTAAAATCATGGGCATCGCCCACGAGCGCTTGCCAGAAGATGTAATATCTTGCCTACAAATACATGCGCCAGGTGATTATGTACCTAAAGTAAAGCCAAGTTCAAAAGGTACATATCACTCTATTTCACTCAGTATAACCGTGACCAGCAAAGCACATATGGAAACACTTTATGTTGAACTCGCTAAACTGGAGCTGGTTAAAGTTGTTCTGTAAAGAGAGTGTGTTTGCGCAATGCCTGCTAAGCTGATTGTTAGACAATTGGGCTTGCAAGCTTACCTGCCTATTTGGCAAGCCATGCAAGATTTTACTAATAATAGGAACGATGAGACAGCCGACGAAATATGGTTGGCAGAACATCATTCAGTCTTTACTCAGGGTCAAGCGGGTAAAGAAGAACACATACTTTTGCCAGGTGATATCCCTATTGTAAAAGTCGATAGAGGTGGTCAAGTCACCTACCATGGGCCCGGACAACAAATGATGTACGTGTTATTTAACCTTAAGCGCAACAAGCTAGGTGTAAGAAATTTAGTTACTGCATTAGAACAGTGTGTGGTCAACATGTTAAAAGAATATGCAATAAGTGCCTATCCTAAAGTTGATGCTCCAGGGGTGTACATAGACAGCAAAAAAGTTTGTTCTATTGGCCTAAGAATTCGTAAAGGTTGCTCTTTTCATGGTTTAGCCTTGAACGTCAACATGGATTTAACTCCTTTTCAGCGCATAAATCCATGTGGTTATGCTGGTCTGGAAATGATAGATTGCGCACAACTTGGTGGCCCTGACACGCTAACTGAAGCAGGCATTAGACTGACTGATCATTTATCTGCCTTATTGGGTATCAATCACAAAGAACATAGAGAAGGCTTTAATGAATAACGTACGCGCTGAGGCCGGAGTAAAACTTCGGGATGATGAAAAAGTTAAACATATCCCCATAACGATCATGCCAACTGAAAAAGCAGATATGTTGCGTAAGCCTGCATGGATAAAAATAAAACTGCCACGTAACACAGATAAAATTGACCATATCAAAAAAACATTGCGTAAAAATAATCTACATTCAGTTTGTGAAGAAGCAAGCTGCCCTAACCTTGCCGAATGTTTTAATCACGGCACAGCAACGTTTATGATACTAGGTGACATTTGCACGCGTCGTTGCCCATTTTGTGACGTGGGTCACGGTAAACCATTACCACCTAGTGCAGAAGAGCCTATTAAATTAGCCAAAACTATTGCTGAAATGAAATTAAAATATGTGGTAATCACCTCAGTAGACCGAGATGATTTACGCGATGG
>CAZMDX010000166.1:0-2336 GCA_964564805.1 uncultured Pseudoalteromonas sp.
ATTAATCATTTCATGAATATTTTTTTAGCTTCTAAATACAATATAATAATATCTGTATTCGACAGGAGGTTAATTAACAACATCAACTTAAAAACAATCACTGGGTATATAAACTTCACCCTTCATTAATCTTCTTGCACTGCGGCTCATAGACACCTTATTCACCGTCCATGCACCATCTTCACATTGGGTTTTCGCACCAACTTTTAAGGTTCCTGAAGGATGACCGAAAGTAACAGTTTCGATATTTCCTCCTCCAGCAGCTAAATTGACTAATGTTCCCGGAATGGCCGCTGCAGTGCCTATAGCAACGGCAGCAGTGCCCATCATGGCATGATGCAATTTACCCATTGAAAGTGCTCTGACCGACAAATCTATACTTTGACTATCGACGGTTTTACCGCTCGACGTCAAATATGTTGCCGATTCAGCTACAAAAGCAATTTTGGGGGTATGTTGGCAGCTAACGGCCTCATCAATATGTGTGATCAACCCCATTTTAAGTGCGCCGTAGGCGCGAATAGTTTCAAAACGTTCAAGCGCTTCGTTATCATTGTTAATGGCTTCTTGTAATTCAACTCCTAAATACCCTAGCGCTTCAGCATTCAAAAAAATACTAGGGATACCAGCATTGATCATTGTGACTTTAAAATCACCAATATTAGGTACCTGCAAATTATCAACCAAGTTCCCAGTGGGAAACATGGCCTCATCACCATCCACAGGAGAAACAAATTCAACTTTCACTTCAGCTGCTGGGAAAGTCACACCATCCAATTCAAAATCGCCTGTTTCTTGGACCTGACCTGCTGTGATTGGAACATGAGCAATAATAGTCTTATTAATGTTGGCCTGCCAAATTCGTACTACGCAGATACCATTTTCAGGAATTCGGCTGGCGTTAACTAGTGCCTGACTGATTGCAAATGAACCAACAGCGGCGGTCAAATTACCACAATTTCCACTCCAATCAATAAATGCTGTATCGATAGATACTTGACCAAACAAATAATCTACATCGTGATCAGCATCATTACTTTTAGATAAAATAACGGTCTTACTGGTGCTTGAAGTGGCACCACCCATTCCATCAGTTTGTTTACCATAAGGATCAGGGCTACCGATCACTCTTAGTAATAAATTGTCTCTGGATTCACCAGATACCTGAGCAGATGCTGGTAAATCAGTCAGTTTAAAAAAAACACCTTTGCTGGTACCGCCACGCATATACGTTGCAGCAACACTTATTTGTGGTTTCTGACTCATAAATTTATATCCTCTTTAAATACGCTTTCTATCATGGTTGTTATGCCACTGTAGACTCAAGAAAGTCTTGAGCAAATCGCTGAAGTACACCACCTGCCTCGTAAATACGTACTTCCTCAGCAGTGTCTAAGCGACATGTCATGGGAACTTGAACTTGTTCATTATTTTTACGTGAAATAATTAAAACCAAAGTAGCGCCAGCAGCATAATCACCCAACACATCGAACGTCTCAGTGCCGTCTATGTGTAAAGTATGACGCGTAGTTCCCGGTTTAAATTGAAGTGGCAATACTCCCATGCCGACTAAATTAGTACGGTGAATGCGTTCAAAACCCTCAGCGGCTATAACTTCGACCCCCGCTAAACGCACGCCTTTTGCAGCCCAATCTCTTGAAGAACCTTGACCATAGTCAGCACCGGCTACAATTATCAAGGGCTGTTTACGCTGCATATAGATTTCAATCGTTTCCCACATGCGCATCACAGTTCCTTCAGGCTCAAGCCTGGCAAACGAGCCTGGTTTTATTTCGTCATTTTCCACTACCATTTCGTTTAATAATTTAGGATTAGCAAAGGTTGCTCTTTGAGCGGTAAGGTGATCACCTCTGTGGGTCGCATAAGAATTAAAATCGACTTCAGGCAAGCCCATTTGTTGCAAATACTCTCCTGCCGCACTGTCTAACATAATCGCATTAGAGGGTGATAAATGGTCGGTGGTAATATTGTCACCCAAAACTGCTAAAGGTTTCATTCCTTTCATTGTTCGCTCACCTGCAAGGGCACCTTCCCAGTATGGAGGTCTTCGAATATAAGTGCTTTGAGGTCGCCAATCGTATAATGGACTCTCAGCAGGTTCGAATGATCCTAAATCAAACATGGGAGCATAGACTTTTTTAAATTGCTCAGGCTTAACAAACTCAGACACGATGGCATCAATTTGTTCATCACTTGGCCAGATATCTTTTAAGGTAATAGCGTTTCCATTTTGATCATAACCCAACGCATCTTTTTCAATATCAAAACGCATCGTACCCGCGATAGCATAAGCCACTACTAATGGTGGTGACGCT
>CAZMDX010000167.1:0-6815 GCA_964564805.1 uncultured Pseudoalteromonas sp.
CGCCGCCCGCACCTTGTTCACCGTAAGCTAGCTCGGCTGGAACATGCAATTTTAACTTAGTACCTGTTTTCATAAACTGCAGTGCTTCAGTCCAACCTTTGATTACACCACTTACTGGAAATTCAGCCGGCTGACCGCGATCGTAAGAACTATCAAATACGCTACCATCTAGCAAGGTACCATGATAGTGAACACGTACAGTTGAGTTAACGGTTGGTACTTCGCCTTCACCTTGAGTAACGACTTCGTATTGAAGACCACTTTCAGTCACTGTAATTTCTTCACGCTCAGCATTTTGTGCTAAGTACTCTTCGCCTTGAGTAATGACTTCTGCAAATTCAACTGATTTAGCTGCTTGCATAATTTCATGTATTTCATTGAATGCAGCACGCAAAGTATCGTTATCAACCTGAGCAGGTTGATTATTAAACGCATCGGCAAGACCTTCTTGCACGGCTGCGATATCTAAACCCTCGAAAGGGTTAGCGCGCAGCTGTTCGCCCATCTGTAGACCAATACCGTAACTTGCTTGTGTTTCTATGCTGGTAAATTTTTCTGACACTTTGGCTCCTGACATGCCCTTTACTTTCTTTTCTAAAAAAGTTTTTGACACTATTGCTTTAAAAGCACGCAAGTATATAGATAAATCACTTTAATAAACACATTTAGGAATGATTAATAGCCCTATTTACTTAGACAAATAGTTTACATCTAAGTATCTTATATTCAGAATTTCATCAATTAAGGAGACGTATATGTCACAGGTTTTGGATTCCCAGTTAATAGGAACAGTACGTAATTTAGGGACTGTATTAGGTGACACCATACGTGATCAGTTAGGTGAGCAGTGGTTAGAGAGAATTGAAGCGGTCAGGAAAGACGGTCGAAAAGCTCATCAAGGTGATGAAGAATGTGCTAAACGTGTCAAGCAATTATTTACTGAATTAAAAAATGATGAACTACTAACAGTAGGTAGAGCTTTTTCCCAATTTTTAAATTTAGCCAATATTGCCGAGCAAGAATTCAATAGTAACAACGATCAGGTTGACCCTATCGACACTTTGTTTAGCCATTTAGATCAAGCAGGTATCAAGGCTGATACGTTTGAAAAAGCCTTAGAACATTTAAATATCGAATTGGTATTGACTGCCCACCCAACAGAAGTGACTCGTCGAACATTGATCCACAAACACAGCGAGCTTGCAGAGTGCCTCAGTAAAGTGCATGTTTCAGACATCAACGAAGTAGATCGTGACAAAGTTGAAACCCGCATTGCTGAACTGATTAGTCAAGCTTGGCACACCGAAGAAATCCGAACTATTAGGCCGACTCCTGTTGACGAAGCGCGTTGGGGATTTTCAGTCATTGAGAACTCGCTATGGGAAGCCGTACCTGACTTTATTCGTGAATTAGATAAACGTTTTGTCGATAAATTTGGTTTAGCTATTCCCTTGGATGTATCACCTGTGAAGTTTGGTTCATGGATGGGTGGTGATAGAGATGGTAATCCTTTTGTTACGTCAAAAGTGACAGAGCAAGTATTACTTTTAGCACGCAAACGCGCTGCGAAGCTTTTTGCCAAAGACATTGATATATTGCAAACAGAGTTATCCATGAGCGATTGCGATGAAACTCTTAGAGCTCTGGTAGGCGATGAGCTAGAACCTTATCGTGCAGTTTTAAGACCGCTTTTAGACAAACTCATAAAAACACAAGTAGGCATAGTCGACAAGCTAAAAGGTGTGCCTGTCGATATGACTGAATGGATTGACAACAAAGAACAGTTACTTGATCCTTTAATGGCTTGTTATCACTCATTGCAGACATGCGGTATGTCTGTAATAGCACAAGGACATCTACAAAACACTATTCGTAGGATCCACTGTTTTGGCGTGCATTTACTGAAGTTGGACGTTCGCCAAGATTCGGAAAGGCATGCAAATGTATTTTCTGAACTGACACGTCACCTAGGTTTAGGTGATTATGGCCAGTGGAGTGAAGATGATAAACAGGCTTTTTTACTAAGAGAGTTAGGTTCAAAACGACCATTATTTCCGCCAGCATGGCAACCTAGTGAAGATGTGCAGGAAGTGCTAGACACCTGCAAAGTCATTGCCCAAAATGGGAAAGACGGCTTTGGTATTTATATCATCTCTATGGCCAGTTTGCCTTCAGATGTTTTGAGTGTAAATTTATTACTTAAAGAACTAGGCGTAACATGGCCAATGCCAGTGGCTCCTTTGTTTGAGACATTAGACGACTTAAATGCTGCTGCTAGTGTGACCAAAAAACTGTTTTCTATTGGTTGGTATCGAGGTTATATTCAAGGCCATCAATATGTGATGATTGGCTATTCTGATTCGGCCAAAGATGCAGGTGCGATGGCTGCTGGTTGGGCCCAGTATGAATCACAAGAGGCCCTAGTTGCCCTAGCCGCCGAAAACGATATCGGACTAACACTATTTCATGGACGAGGTGGTACTATTGGACGTGGTGGTTTACCAGCACACGCAGCGATTCTTTCACAACCACCAGGCTCGTTAACTGGCGGATTTAGAGTCACCGAACAAGGAGAAACCATTCGTTATAAATTCGGTATGCCTATTTTAGCGCAGCGCAGCTTAGCTATGTACGCTAGTGCAATATTAGAAGCATTAATTTTACCACCGCCAGCTCCCAAAAAAGAATGGCGCGAAGCGATGATAAAAATGGCAGCAGATGGACGTGATAATTACCGTCAAATTGTTAGACATGATGAAAACTTTGTCCCTTACTTTCGTGTGGCAACACCGGAACAAGAATTAGGTAAACTGCCACTTGGCAGTCGTCCTGCTAAGCGTAAACCCACAGGCGGCATTGAAAGTTTACGGGCTATTCCTTGGATATTTGCGTGGGCACAAACTCGCATGGTGTTGCCCTCTTGGCTAGGTGTAATGAAGGCGGTACAAAGTTCTTTAAATTCAGGCAAAGAAGATACTATTCAAGACATGTTAACTAACTGGCCATTTTTTTATTCGCGCCTATCTATGTTAGATATGGTTTTTGCTAAGGCCGACCCCAAAATTAGCCAAGAATACGATCACAGCCTAGTACCTGAAGAACTCAGACATTTTGGCGATGCATTACGAACGGAGCTACAACAAAGTATTGAGTTATTACTTAAATTGCTTGACCAAAAAACCGTAATGGAAAGCGACCCGAAGGGTTCAATATCTATGAATATTCGTGCCAGTTACCTTCAACCTTTACACTATTTACAAATCGAACTTCTCAAAAGGATACGATTACTAGATGATAAGGAACACGACGCGACTTTAGAACGCGCCATGATGGTGACAATAGCAGGAATAGCTGTGGGTATGAGGAACACAGGTTAACATCTATTTGACTAGTCACGTCAGGCTTTAAGATGAGAATTTTTGGAGAAAAATTCAGCTAAATTAATAACTCGACATGGAAGTCGAGTTTAAACAAAGAACATAAATCTTGCATGTTCCACTATGCTACTTCATCACTTATATCAACGTAACATGATTGGCCATAACTACTTAAATACCAATGTTAAGGTCACATCAAATATGGCATTCCACTGCACAATGATTTTGTGCGATATGACTATAGTTAAATTAACGATTGCATATTTCTTACGAATTTTTCTATTTTTATGTTCTGATTTTGGTAAAAAGGTAAAAAATTGTAATTTGCACTAACAGTGCAATAAATATCCAGTATGTATTAGGATGAAAGCCTGCAAGAATGAAGCAACACAGGGCAATACCACCATTGATTAACGCATAAGGTAGCTGAGTCCTAAAATGTTCAAACTGATGACACCCTGAACCGGTAGACGATAGTATTGTTGTTTCTGAAATGGGTGAACAGTGATCACCAAACAGCCCCCCAGATAGAACTGCGCCAATACTGACAACAAGAGAAGCCTCTACGGCAAAGGCTGTAGGGATCATTAAAGGAAACATAATGGCAAAAGTACCCCACGACGAGCCTGTGCTAAAAGAAATAATACCAGACAACACAAAAGCCACAGCCGGCAATAACCAATAGGGAAGACCTTCTTGGGCACGCTCAGCAATATAAGTCGCTGTTCCTAATTCATTACCTAAGCCACTGAATGTCCAAGCTAAAATAAGCACTATTGCAACCTGCATCATGTTGCCCATGCCTTGGATATATACGCTAATTCCTTCAGTTACTGTTCTAACTTTGAAGTATGCCATCATTAACATTAAACTGACGGCCGCAAAGAAATAAGCACTAGTTAAGGCCGCACGGAAAGTCGCCCCGGCGACTTCTTCAAAGGGGAAACCCAACGGGAGCAGAGTTGCACACAATACACAAGCCATGATCAGCAAAGGAATAAACACAAATGAAGGCCGAGCTTTGCTATGGGTAAAAGCCTGCTCATTGTTTGTATTACTTTCAATCGTGGTGTGATCTTTACCAAGGTTGGCAGCTTTTTCTGCCTTGGCCATAGGTCCGAAATCCAGCCCCGTATAAATAAGCACTGGCACAATGAAGATGGCCAGGATTGCATAAAATTGAAAGGGTATAGCTTGAATAAAACTATGCCAAGCTGATATGTTTTGTTCTAAACTATCAAATTCTTTTTGTATTAGGCTGATAATATAAATACCCCAACCGATAAACGGTAATAAAATAGCAACGGGTGAAGCAGTAGAGTCCACAATAAACGCCAGTTTTTGGCGCGAAATTTTAAGCTTGTCAAATAAGGGGCGAAATACAGGTCCAACAATAAGAGGTGTGCCTAAGTCAGAATAAAAAACAAAAATACCCCCACACCACGCCGCTAATTGTGCGCGACCTCTGCTACTTATGTGGCGCACTATAGTTAGCGCAAAAGCTGGACCACCTCCAGATTTTTCCATGAGAGCCACAAACCCGCCAATAAAAACTAACAGCACAATGACCCCTGCATTGTAACTGTCACTTAGGGTGCCCACTAAATGTTCTTTAACCAGTATTGTCATGACATCCAAAGGATTAAAACCTACCAGCATGACCACCGCGCTGACTACGCCTGCAAACAAACCAATCACTACATTGCGAGAGCTGATTGACAGGCATAAGGTAATAACTATGGGAATAATAGACGTGATATCAGGATTGGACACGATGGCTTATCTCTTTGGATATTTGGGTACTTAAATTAAACAACCTATACACGCGTGTAAACCTTAATAAAAATGCCCCTTTAAGTAACAGCATCTATTGTTAAACAAAGTATTGATAGACTAGGCTTAGATAAGCTTGCAACGCTTCAAATTATAACTTCACTGGTAAGGATCCCATAAAGATGGATCATCGTGCCAGATTAGCACTATGGATCAACATTTAAATTGACTACCAAGCAATAAACATATGTTAAACATCAATTAAAAATTATGACTAAAAAATAAAAAAATGGCAGAACAGCCTCGCAGGTTCGTTCTATTTTATAGTTGTAGCACTGGAAGTGGTCAGTAACAAATAGATTAGTTTTGGTTTTTAATTGAATAAAATTTCAATTATCATAGTTAACCATTAATATCATTCTTACTGAGAACTAAAATTATTTGTTAATTTGAGGATAGTTATAAATTATTTTTCAGCTTGAGATGCTTTCCAACGACTACCAATTCTCTTTAACTCACCATTACTAGTTAAGGTAGTTATCGCTTGGTTAATCTTTCCCAAAGCGCCAGTCTCAGATGATTGCTTACTTAACATAATGAAAATATCAGCACTATAAATGTCCATAGGATATTCCTCAAATTCATCTTCCATTTGATATTTTTTAACGAAGGATTGCATAGTATTAGGATCAACTAAAAAACCATCTAAATGCCCTTGCATAAGTAAACTCACGTTCTGCTCTAAGTCGATCACTTCTGTTAAGTTTGCCCGAAAACCTACAGTCTTGATCAATTCTTGGTACTGCTTTCCATAATAATACCCGCTCTCTACACCTATCATGTAGGGACTACCCACTAAATCTGACAATGTTGTTAGCTGGATATTTTTAGCATTATCTTTTTTAACAAAAAGTTTCACAGTTTCTGTACGGTAAGGGAGGGAAAAATATGCATATTCTTCTCGTTCTTTTGACCAAGAAGCGCCCATAGCTAAATCCATTTTGCCCTTATGAATAAAGTGAAGGTGTGTTTTCCAAGGTATCTCTGCGGTAGTAAAACTTAATTTTGCTTCGGTCATGATAGCGTTGAAAGAATCAATGTCTAAACCTACCAGTTGTTGGTCTTTATTGTGATACTGATAGGGATACCACAACTCCCAGCCAACCGATAAGTCGGAACTTCTAACGTGAGCCGAAAACGCCATCGTTATTAACAAAAATAAAAGATGTAGTTTCATTTTGACACTTTTAAGTTTCATTTACGTGGAGACCAACAATTAAACAAGGCCAGATGTTAGAGATTATCATCTTTCTATTGCGTCAATCATGCATTTCCTACAATTTTTTTTGAAAATCCAAGCCAACTTACTAAAGAAAATAAAATTAACAACTCATAATCAACAAAATGAAACAAAATGTAGAAGCACCAAAAAATAATTCTATACGCACCATGTTTTCTGCATGCTTTTTTTGGGAGCAACTTCAGGTTTATTAGACATTACATTGACTAACGTCAACAAGCTTTTATTCAAGACTTTTTAATGCTGGGAACATCGGATATCACGTAAAATTCGTGGACCCTATAATTTATAACGTACTGCGGTAATTTGATTGACTAATTGATTCACTAATTGATTGACTAATTGATTGACTGACTAATTGACTA
>CAZMDX010000168.1:0-2655 GCA_964564805.1 uncultured Pseudoalteromonas sp.
AGATAGTATTGCGACTTTTCCTGCCGAAATGGAGCCACCAAATATATCCCAAATTGAATTTCGTCAAGACGTGATTGAGATGGCACTAGTAGGTGACCTGCCAATAAGTGCATTAAAGCCCATTGCCAGACAAGTTGAAGATGAATTGATGCTGTTACAAAACGTATCATTGGTTCAATTAGAAGCTCCCGAAGATGAAATAGCCATAGAAATTAAACCAGAAACATTACGTAAATATAATTTGTCTATTGCTGATGTCACCCAAGCGATTAGACGCTTTTCTACCGATATATCCGCCGGACAGTTGCGCACTGATTCAGGTGTGGTGGCAATAAGAGTAGAAAATCAACTCTACACGGGTGATGAATTCAGAAAAATACCGGTCAAAATCGGCGACAATGGTGCCAAAGTATTACTTGAAGATGTAGCACAAATCAAAGATGGGTTCACAGAAGGTGAACGATACTTCAAATATTCTGGCGTAAATGCGATGTCTTTAAATGTTAAGGCCACTAAAGACCAGAGCTCTGTGCCTATAGCTGAATCAGTACAAGCCTACGTAGAAGCACGCAACAAAACATTACCGCAAGGATTAGAACTAAAAATCTTAGTGGACATGACCTTTTATTTGAATGCACGTCTAGACATGATGCTCAAAAATTTATTTCAAGGCGCGCTTTTAGTGGCCTTAATGTTAACAATATTTTTGCGTTTCAGACTAGCATTTTGGGTAATGTTGGGCTTACCCGTTTGTTTCTTAGGCGCCATAATGATGATGCCGGTATTTGGTGCGACGATTAATGTTTTATCTTTATTCGCTTTTATCATGGTGTTAGGCATAGTGGTAGATGACGCAATCGTGATAGGTGAAGCCGCATACACTGAAATTGAAGAAAAAGGAGGGGGTGTAGAAAGTGTTGTTCGAGGCGCGAAGAAGGTCGCCACACCTGCTACCTTCGGTGTGTTAACGACCATAGCTGTATTTGCACCTTCACTGTTTTCTACAGGCCCCGAAGCAGCATTTTTCACTAATATTTCAATAGTAGTGATTTTATGTTTGGTATTCAGTTTAATTGAATCCAAATTAATTTTACCAGCACATTTGGCCAATATGAAATTTACGCCAATCAAACCAAATAGTTGGCGGGCACGATTTAACAAACGGTTTTTTAATTTTGTAAACGGTCCTTACAAGAACTTTATTACCCGCTGCATTGAATGGCGCTGGTTTGTATTTGCCACCTTCATCGCTATCTTAGTGCTGAGCTGGGGGTTGATACAAGGTGATTATGTCAGAACGGTTATGTCGCCGAAGGTCGCTCATGATTTTCCAAGCATTAATATTAAAATGAATGAGAATGTCTCAGATCAAGCCACAATTGACACGCTCAAAACAATAGAAGCGATGATCTTTGCAGTAGATAAACAAATTATTGAAGAATATGGCAGTACGATGATGAAAGATATCATGGTGTTTAATCAAGGCCGCACCTCCGGTAGAATTTTAGTGCCTTTGGTAGATGAAGGTGAACGTCACTTTGATGCTTTTGAATTGACTAGAAGATGGCGTGAGGCGATGCCAATCATCCCAGGTATGAAATCTATTACCATTCAAGATAATCTAATTGGCGGCGGTGGTGGCAGTGACGGTGAATTTGGCTTTATGCTGTTTGGTTCAGATATTGATTTACTGAATGCTGCAGGACGTGAATTCATTTCCATGTTGCAACAACAAGAGGGATTATTTGATATCAGCTCAAGCATCGACCCCGCCAGTAAAGAGATCCAAATTGATTTATTACCTGTTGCTTACGATTTAGGTTTAGACCTAGCGAATATCGCTAATCAAGTCGGCGCCAGCTTTTTTGGTGGTGAAGCACAAAGAGTGATCCGTGATGGAGAAGAAGTACGGGTGATGGTGCGTTACCCTAAACTTACACGTGAACGCTTTTCTGAACTCAAGTATGCGATGATCACCACACCATCAGGGCAAAAAGTGATGTTGGGTGATGTGGTCTCACTTACAGAAACACCTGGGATGAACTATATACGCCGAGAACAAGGTTATAGAAGTGTTTATGTGTATGGATCTATTGACGAAGAAGTTGTGGAGCCAAATACTGTAATTGAACAAGTTGAAGAAACATTGTTACCACAACTTAAATCTAACTTTCCTGGCGTCAAGTCCGAGTTAGGGGGGTCCATTGAAGAGCAACAAGCTCAAGAAAGCGAACAATACACATTCTTTATTATAGGTATGTTAATGATATTTATATTACTGGCCATACCGTTAAAGAGTTACGGTCAACCATTGATTATTATGTCAGTTATACCATTCAGCTTGACCGGTGCTATATGGGGACATTTTATTTTTGGCCTAGACCTAAGCATGTTGTCAGTATTTGGATTAATTGCAGCGGCAGGAGTAGTGATTAACGATAGCTTGGTAATGACGGATTTTGTTAATCAAAGACGAAAACAGGGATATGCTTTAATAACTGCGGTAACAGAAGCTGGTTGTGCTCGTTTTAGAGCTATCACTTTGACTTCAATTACTACCTTTGTGGGTGTTTTGCCTATCATGTTTGAAACCAGTACTCAGGCGAAAATTGTTGTACCTATGGCGGTGGGGCTTGGCTTTGCAGTGCTTTACGC
>CAZMDX010000169.1:0-3843 GCA_964564805.1 uncultured Pseudoalteromonas sp.
ATATCTGAGTGTTTAAGATAAGGTGATCTTACGAATAATTAGTAAAATTAAGCCTTCTTGCATCTAAAAGATATAGCGTTTATTCTCTTTTAGACATAAATAAACAAAGGTATTATTAGTGCTTAAATTATACACATCAGCCATTAGCGCTGTCTTATTGCTATCTGCTTGTGAACAATCATCAGTCCAAAATCAAAGCCAAGCCCCTTTAACCAAGCCAGTGATGCTTTCAAAACAGACGTCTACTGAATCTCAGAGATCCGAATCACAGAGAGCCAATGCTTTCTTTGAACGTATATTTGAGGAATCAGTTGCTCGATACCCCGAAATGCTTACTTCTCTTGGGCGTAAAAACCGAGCCGATGAATGGAACGATTTATCACAGGCATTCGCGAATAAGTCACTAGAGATAACCAAAAAACAAGTTGTCGAACTAAAGTCTTTCGATCGCTCTAAGCTCGATGAAGCTACCACATTGAGCTACGACTTATTGGTTCAACTAATGAAAGAGGAGATTGAAGACAGTAAATGGCGCTTGTATAACTATCCTGTCAATCAAATGTTTGGTCGTCATTCGAGTGTTGTTTCTTTGTTGATTAACCAACATAGAATTGACAATATTCAAGATGCAAAGAATTATATTGCGCGTTTAAACGGTGTTCCACAGTTGTTTGATCAGCTTATTGAAAATATAGAAGCACGTACCGCAGCTAATATTATTCCGCCAAAATTTGTATTTCCTCACGTGATCCGCGATGCCGAAAACATTATCAAAGGTGCACCATTCGATGATGGCGAACCAAGTGCTTTACTTTCAGACTTCACCATGAAAATAAACGCACTAATCGAAAAAAAGTACGAAAAAGAAGGCGACCAATTAACAGAGATAAATAAAATATCTTTAATAAATGAGGCAACGATAGCACTGAGTAATGCGGTTAAACCTGCATATCAAAAACTTGTCGACCATTTAATCGAACTCGAAACCCAAGCCACATCTGAAGACGGTATTTGGAAATGGAAAGACGGCGAAGATTATTATGATATTGCTCTCAAACGCACGACGACGACTGATCTTAGTTCTGATCAAATTCATGAAATTGGATTGAAAGAAGTTGAACGTATTCACAATGAAATGCGTGTCATAAAGGATAAAGTTGACTTTGAGGGCGACCTTAATGCGTTTATGCAATTCATGCGTGACGATGATCAGTTTTATTACCCAAATACAGATGTAGGTAAGGCGAGGTACCTGAGTGAAGCGACAAATCTAATTGATGACATGAAATTAAAGTTGGACGAAATGTTCATCACTAAACCTAAGGCTGAATTAAATGTTAAAGCAGTAGAAGCCTTTCGTGAGCAATCTGCTGGAAAAGCGTTTTATCAACGTCCATCAGAAGATGGCACTCGTTCAGGTCTTTACTACGCCAATCTTTATGATATGAAAGCTATGCCAACATATCAAATGGAAGCTCTTGCTTACCATGAAGGCATTCCAGGTCATCACATGCAACTTGCGATTCAACAAGAGTTAAAAGATATTCCTAAATTTAGAAAATTTGGAGGCTACACCGCTTATATTGAAGGTTGGGGACTATATTCAGAATACCTTCCAAAAGAGTTTGGTGCTTACCAAGACCCTTATTCAGACTTCGGCCGCTTAGCAATGGAATTATGGCGTGCATGTCGATTAGTTGTTGATACTGGCATTCATTCTAAAAAGTGGACTCGTGAAAAAGGTATAGCTTTTTATAGTGACAACACACCAAATGCGGTTTCAGATGTCGTAAAAATGGTAGAACGTCACATTGTGATGCCATCTCAAGCGACGGCCTACAAAATTGGGATGCTAAAAATTCTTGAGCTACGTGCTGACGCTAAAACAAAATTAGGCGACAGATTTAATATTCGTGAATATCATGATCAAATATTAAAGTATGGACCACTTCCGCTCAATGTGCTGGAAGCCAAAGTTGATGCCTGGATTGCATTAAAGCTAGTAAGCTAACGTTAATCATTTAGATGTTCGCTCTTATAGTTTAATTTGATTAAGAAGTGCCTGGCACACCGGTTCATGGCGCTTCTTATGTTAAAGAAAGATTTTTAACCATCAATTTAACTAGTATTGAAATTAAGAAAGCGTATTTTTATGAGTTGTAACCTATAAGCTCGCATCCTCTAGGATGCGAGCTTATAGGTTTGGTGTTGATATAGAATACCAATGATCTTATCTACAATTTATTGTTGGGTTTAAATCTTATTCGTGTAATTTCCGAACAAGATTAATGCTTTTTATTGTTTTTTAGTAGACATAGACAGCAAGTAAATTTTGTTAAAAATATTAGAAAAGTAAATCAAAATTGTATGCCGTAAGTGTCTCGCTTTGTTTATTCCTTCTTTCCTGCAGAAGCATTTATCTAATGTAAGCCATAAATAAGAATAGTAGTTTTTTATTGCTAACCTATTGATGAAGGATTATTGCGGTAAAGAACCGATGTAATTTTTCAAAATTTCAATAAATTAATAATAACTGATATGTTTAAAAATTGTATTGTTTGTCACCGATGTGGTTTTGCGTAAGTTAAACGATAACGTCTGATGCCTCTTGTAAGCCGACACCGAATACTCGTTTGTAGCGAATAATTTCTGACGCAGATCCCATCGCTTTGTTGGGATTGTCTGACAATTTCACCGTTGGTTTTCCATTCGCGGAAACCGCTTTGCAGACCAACGAAAAAGGCGACAATGCATCATTGGGTACGAGACCTCGGAAATCATTAGTTAATAACGTGCCCCATCCAAACGAGACACGAACACGGCCTGCAAACTGTTGATGTAGCTCGATAATTTTCATAACGTCCAAACCATCAGAAAATATTATCCGTTTTTGTGTTGGTTCCTCACCATGACATTTCCACCAGTTGATCGCCATCTCAGCACCTTTAGCAGGATCACCACTGTCAACACGAATACCAGTCCAGCCTGCCAACCATGCAGGTGCTTCTTTCAGAAAACCTTTTGTTCCATAAGTGTCTGGCAAAATCACACGAAGATTGCCGTCATATTCGTTTTGCCAGTTAGCTAATACTTTGTAAGGTGCATAACGCAGTGTCTCATCGTCTTCGGATAAAGCTGAATAAATCATGGGTAATTCATGGGCATTAGTACCGATGGCTTCAAGTTCACGGCACATAGCAATTTTACAGTTAGAGGTACCGACAAACTTGTCTTTTAAACCTTCTTGCATTGCTTGGACGCACCAGTCTTGCCAAAGGTAAGAATGACGTCGGCGTGTGCCAAAGTCTGCAATACGTAAGTCAGGAACATCGCGAAGCACCTCAATTTTTTGCCAAAGCTTTGTCATGGCACGAGCATAAAGTACCTGAAGTTCGAATTTACCCATATCTTTTAGTACTGCGCGGCTGCGCAACTCCATCAGCACAGATAAAGCAGGAACTTCCCATAGCATAACTTCTGGCCACGAGCCTTCGAAAGTTAGTTCATATTGACCATCACGTTTTTCGAGATGGTAGGGTGGTAAGCGAAGGTTTTCAAACCACTCCATAAAATCAGATTGGAACATCTGGCGTTTACCATAAAACATATTGCCACGAAGCCACGTGCTTTCTCCCTTTGTCAGTGACAGCGATCGGATATTATCCAATTGTTCCCGTAATTCGCCTTCGTCAATTAATTCAGCCAGTTTAATATGTTTGGAGCGATTGATCAGACTGAATGTCACTTGTGTGTCAGCATTGTTGCGAAAAATAGATTGGCACATCAATAGTTTGTAAAAATCTGTATCAATCATCGACCGGACAATGGGATCGGTTTTCCATT
>CAZMDX010000170.1:0-4815 GCA_964564805.1 uncultured Pseudoalteromonas sp.
ATACAGTATTATTGCCCATAGAATATTGGAGAATCTATGAAAAATGTTGTTCGCTAACTTCTTCTTAACGGGGTGAAAGTTATCGATTTTGGGCAATACATCGCAGGCCCCGCTGTCGCGATGCTGCTAGCCGATCTGGGCGCGACGGTCGTACATATCGACCCACCTGGTGGCGACATGTGGGACAGCCCTGCAACCGCGATTTTAAACCGAAACAAAATTATCGTTTCTATTGATCTCAAGTCACAAGAGGGGCTAAAACGTGCCCATGCTTTGTGTGCTGAAGCTGATATTTTGGTTGAAAACTTTCGACCCGATAAATTAAAAAATCTAGGCATTGATTTTGCTCAGATGCGTATTGAACGGCCCGAATTGATCACTTTATCGCTGCCCGGCTTTGCTTCAAATGACCCAGTGCGACGCAGCTGGCGAGCCTTCGAAAGTGTTGTGGCGGCGACTTCCGGGGTTTTCACTGATATGGGGCTTAACCGTGTTTTAATGGGCGTCAATCCCTCGTTTTCACCGCTGCCTTTGGCTTCTGCTTATTCTGCACAAATCGGTGCTTCCTCAGTAGTTTTAGCTCTACAATCACGTCAGCTGACGGGTGTAGGCGACCAGATTGAGGTGCCACTAGCTGCTGCAGTGATGGAGGGGCTTTGCTATAACTCAATCAAAGTGGTTGATATTCCTGAACGTTATCTTACCCAGCGTGAGCAAGAGATCGATCGCCGGCGAGTCGAAGGTCTGCCGCTGAACGTCAGTTATGAAGATCTCCAAGAACTTTTGGATCCGTTCTTTCGCAGCTACATGTGTAAAGACGGCCGGATGTTTTATGTTGTCTGCCCAAGCCATAAATATCACGCTCGTCGTTGCCTTGAAGTGCTAGGGCTTTATCAGGAGATGGTCGATGAGGGGTTAACTGAAGAAGCGGATACTTACAAACCAGTTACAGATTGGTCCTCCCCAACCTCACTCGGGGTTTATCCAATGCCCAAAGACTGGGCAGACAAGCTAGCGGCTAGGATGAAAGAAGTCTTTTTGTCGCGTACCTCGCACGAATGGCAAAAGAAGTTTGGACGCGCAGGTATTCCTGCTGCACCACAAAGATGGCTGCAAGAGTGGATCTACGATGAATATGCAGAGACATCAGGATTGATGGTTGACGTCGTTGATGCCGTCTATGGCGAGATGACCCAACCAGGTCCGGTCGTTTGGATGGAAGAAAGTGGCGAAGAAGCAATCAACCCAAAACCACGTCGTTGGGTTGAATATAACGAGGCGCTTACTACACTCAAAAAGATCCGTACCGACATTCCAGACCGAGACGAAGATGCGCCGAATGTGGGTTGGCTATCTGGAATAAAGGTACTGGACATGTGCAATGTTATCGCTGGACCACATTCGGCAAGTTATTTAGCTCGTTTTGGGGCAGAGGTCGTCAAATTTGATCCCGCTATTCCTATGTACGATAGTTGGAACACAGTCATGTACGGCCTGTCGCAGGGGCGTGGAAAACGTTCAATACTTGCTGATTCCAAAAGCCGACATGGGCTCAAAGTACTTGAAGACTTGATCAAAACGGTGGATGTGATCGTTTGGAATGCACCTGATAGTCAAATAAAACGTATGGGATTGGATGAAGAGTCTTTACGTAAACTCAACCCTGACGTTCTATTTTGTAAGCTGGATTGTTATAGTGGTGTTCGACGTGGAGTCCGAACAGATTATATCGGCTACGATGATTTAGTGCAGGCGGTCACTGGTATTATGCTTCGCTTTGGCGGCGCAATGGACCGGCCCGAAGAACATGCTCATGTTGGCACAATCGATGTAATGTGTGGGTTTGGTGGAGCACTGGGTGTAGCTGCTGCGCTGTATCAAAAATATCGACATGGTCGAATTGGGCGTGGAAGGACATCTCTTGCTGCTAATTCAGGGCTGCTTCAGATCCCTTTTTGTTATGACTACCATGGTCGCGGACTATTTAATGAACCCACTGGCCCCGAAGTTAATGGCTACGATGCATTGACCCGTTTCTACAGTACCGCATCAGGCATATACGTTCTACTTAGCGCTTATGAACGCGACTTGCTGCAGCTGGATAAAGTTGAAGGATTAGAGGGTATAGCACAGGTGCCTGAAGAAGGCCGTGCAGCATTTTTATCCCAAGCCTTTCAGGGGTTTTCTGCAGATGAATGGGTTGAACGCTTGCACGCAGCTGACATCGGCGTAGCAATTTGCAACAACATCGACGCGCTGCGGGCCGAAAACACTCGACTTGCAGATGACTCGCCTGGCACTCAAAACGGCAGCTACTCTTTTTCTTACTATCCCAATCACCCAAGTGGTCACGAAGTCACACAACTCGACCCCTATGCTGTACGCACCACAGTCGGTCCAGTTAACGCTCTGCAACCAACCGAAAAATTTGGCAACTCAACACGAGAGATATTGGAAGAATTAGGCTATGGGCAAGAAGCGATCAAAAAACTGTTGCTTTCGGGTGACATCAGCGACAGTTGGAGCGAGGAATATCTACCCAGTTAAAGTGCGTGGTTTTGTAACTTAATTAGCCCCTAAGGGGGCTATACACCACATTTATCAACATCAATTTATTACCTTTGCAACTCGCCACATGTGAACTCATTGCGTACTGGCGACACACAGACCCATTGTCTGGAAAATCTTGAGCACCGTCATGTTGCAATGGGTGCCTACATACATTTGATTTTTACTCGCGTTAAACGAGTAAAGTGGGTAAATATAAGTGGTACCAAGCTGATTTTTTAAGAGAATTCTTTATAGACTTGGGAGCCTAAAGACAAATTCTTAAACCATGAGCGCGCTTCTGGGAAGGGTTTTCAGTGACTTTGATAACCATACCAACACTCACCTATTACTTTATTAGGGCACAAAGCAGTGAGCTGACTGGTGACATTTAAACCTTATCAATTTTGAAAATGTAGAAAGACAGCTAACAAACATAACCTATGTTCACTCGCCCCACTCAAAGCCAACTCCGCGTCTGTTTATAACTTAAAATCGGTTAGCAGAATGAAAATCTTTTGCAAAATAAAAATACAATAATCTTGAATTTTTTAAATACGCATAATAATCAGCTACTTATAATTATCATAGTTTGGTACGTTGCTTGCAGCCTCAGCTTATAAATACATATGAAATATATTTAAAACAGAGGGTAGAAATATGCAAAAGTATAAAGTTTATCTTTGTGACGACTATAAAGTGAAAAGTAGTGGCTTTGATGTCTTGTTGTTAGCCAATGCTTGCATGACTCATCACGAAGAAAGGTTTCAACAGCAGGTTACATGCGATACACAATACAAGGTAACAGATTGCGCCCCAGGCCATGGGAAATACGACGCACTAAACAAAGTCACAGTTTTAAATTCTAAAAGTACAGATCATCATGATCGTAGCAGTGCTAATAATTTATCTAACACCACGCCACTATGCCGTAAAAAATCGTTTTTTACATATATAAATTCATACTTTTTCACCTTGATTTTTTTTGCTGTATCTAACACACAAGTAGTGGCCCAGTCATTGTCAGATTCAGACCTAAATAACCAGTCGCTTTATGCAAGTGGTTATATAACTGCAGGTGCACGCACGACAGTGGGTGGTAATGTTCAAAGTGCCACTGCTGTAACGCTAGCTGCAGATGCAATTGTTGGGGGTAATATTGAAGCTGGAGCCGCAGCAACTCTGGGCGCTAATGCCGGTGTTGTTGGTTATATAGAAGTGGGAACTACAGCAACCCTGGGCGTAGCGGCTATTGTTAATGGTTTTATTCAGGCAGGAACCACGGCAACCGTTGGTGCAAGTGCCGTAATTGATGGCAGTCTCATAGCTGGAACGACAGCAACCTTTGATACTCTCGTCGAGGTAACTGGCGATGTTTTAGCTGGAACCACAGTAACAGTCGGTGCGGGTTCAATTTTCCATGGTAATGTTGATGCTGGAACCACCACTACCATTGGTGCTGGCGTTCAAATTGATGGGATTTTGACGGCGAATTCTTTGCTAGATCCTCCTCCTCCTCTGTTAGTCACCAATCAAGAAAATTTAATAACGTTGATGCAAGTAGCGCTTAAAGATTTGGGAACAGGAACAGCACTCGTTTCTACTACCTTTGGAGTAAACAATGAAATACTTGAAGCGGGCATCTACAGCACAATAGATTATCTGACCATTAATGGTGGTAAAACCCTTACACTTGATGGAAAAGGTGTGGACGGCACATGGCTTTTTAATATTGCTAACTACTTGAGTTTTGCTATTGATGCGAAAGTAATATTGTTAAATGTAACCGATAACAGCACGATTATCTGGAATGTGTTAGGTGACAAAACTGGCTCAGCCGGTTACACACAATTAGGCGCAGGTGCCGAAATGACTGGATTTATTCTTGCCAAAGGTTTCGTGCAAACAGGTGCCGATACCATAATAGAAGGTATAGCTAATGATTGCGGCGGCGCTTATTCAGCGACAAATTTCATCGAGTTTGGCGCAGACAGTGTTATTGGACAGACTGGTTGTACTAACGGTATGGCTGCGTCAATTACCGACGCTATAGCTGATGCACCTCCTGAAGCAACGATTGACTATGGGGATGCACCAGCCTCATATAGCAGCCTTGCTGCTGATAATGGTGCTGGTCATAGTACAGAAAATAATACGATTTTTATGGGGGCTGGTGTAGACGCCGAATTTGATAGCCATCAATTTCCTCTCAGTGACGACTTAACCGATGGTAATGACGACGAAGACGGTGTGTCTTTTGTTATAGGT
>CAZMDX010000171.1:0-2982 GCA_964564805.1 uncultured Pseudoalteromonas sp.
ACGTTCAATATGTAAGCCAAAGCCCACTAACTTGGTATCATAAGATGGCACCACTTCATATATGCCGTCACCAAACAAAAACCCACGGTCCATAGGCGATATTTTAGCATCGGATATAGGTATAAACTGACCATTAAGAAATACAATATTGTTGTCAACAGCCATAAAACACCATACATATAGCAGAATATAAGACACTAATTATGACATGAATAAAGCGATCAATTTAGCAATATATACATTGTTTCTATATTTCTTAACGTATTGGTCAGTTACAATATACTTACAATTTCGTTATAGATAATCAAAAAATCATGTCTCAAGTTGGAAAGTTCAATAACCTAGCAGTAGTGAATGAAGTGCCCTTTGGATTCTACCTAGACGCAGGTGATAAAGGTCAGATTCTTTTGCCTACTAAAAATGCGCCTTTGGGCTGTAAGCTAGGGGATATGGTAAATGCGTTTATTTATCATGATAGTGACGACCGTCTTATCGCTACCATCAGACGCCCAAAAGTATTGGTTGATCATTGCGCTTATTTAAAAGTGGTCAGTATCACCAAAGTAGGTGTATTTGTAGATTGGGGATTAGAAAAAGACCTATTAGTACCATTTAGTGAACAAGATTATCCCATGTCCGAAGGAGTATCTTATGTACTCTATGTATTTTGTGATGAAGAAACAGGCAGACTTGCGGCATCAACCAAACTCAAAGATTTTTTATATGAAGAGTCGAGTGAAGAAGGTGGCACATTTGAAGATAAACAAGAAGTAGAGTTACTGATCTGTGGTCAGACAGATATGGGCTACAAAGCCATTATTAATGGTTCACACCTTGGCTTATTATTCAGAGACGAAGTCTTTCAACCAATAAAAATTGGTCATTCGATGAAAGGTTATATTAAGCGTATTCGTGAAGATGGGAAAATTGATCTATGTTTTCAATTTCACGATCCTACTGCTCGTAATACTCTAGAGGAGCAAATAATTGAAGACCTAATCGCACATGATGGCCTATCTACCTTGACCGATAAAAGCTCAGCAGATGAAATTTCTAAGCGCTTTAAAGTCAGTAAGAATGTGTATAAGAAAGCCATTGGGTCTTTGTTTAGACAAAAACGTATACTATTAGACAAAACTAAAATAACACTCGTTAAAAAGTAAAAAGACGATAATAACCACTTTAAGTTCGCAAGAGATCTTATAGTTTAGTTGAAAACAGAAATCGAACTACCTAGACATTGACAGTAATGGCCTCACCATGATTCCTTTGATATCAGTTACATCTGGTGGGTGCACGTTCATCTATGGATAGTGTCCGTATTCTCTAAAAATCCAGAAAACCAATAGTTAATTGTGTGTCACAGCTCCAAGAAAAACGGCACAGGAAGTGCCTCACGTATTTACTTAAGTTGATACACTATTGATTGCCAAAGACGAAGATTTAAATGAAAAGAATGTTCCCAGAGTCTTGCCGTGTTTTGCTCAGTAGTATTATTAGGTCGTATTGATGATAACTGTAAATATTGACATCACATCCAATTACAAATTAACTGAAACTATATTCGTGTTCTGACTGCTGTGTATATGGTTCGGCACTTAAAACAACACTATCTACTGAGTACCGCTTACAGCTACGGTGTCAAAAAATCCAATAAAAAAATTATTGGCATTAGAAGCACGGCCTGCCAAAACCCATATACATATCTTGGCGAGGTTACCGTTTTATTCGTATCACTATTGAATAGGGATTAACCTTTTTACGCACAAACCGCATTAAATCACAACGTCCTATACATTTTTTAGTGGGAAGTTATTTACTGGTAGCTATCTTGGATTAACTCGATGATTCATTAGCATAGTTACTCTTTTATATATGACACTTGCATTGATCCCATTAGCCTATTTAAGCGGTCAGTAAAGAAAAATCGTACCTTATTTTAAAGCTTTAAACATGCTGAGCTTTAATATGACTTAAGTAGATGGCTTTTTGAGGGCTGACCCTAGGTCACCCAATCCTGATCTTCAGTTTCATTTTTACTACAGGACTTCATCGTAAATGCCACAGGAAATTCAATAAAAAATGTTGATGCTATTACCTTAGACCTTCGCTGCTATGCTCTCTTTGATGCAATATAGATAACGCTCAGTAAAATTTTTACTAAGCAGATACAAGCTTTTAGCCTATTAATAATATTGTTTTTTTTTAAAAAAAGAAATTGTGATGGATTTATTTCTAGTGCGAATTTTGGATGCAAAACTATTGCAGGATCAATTCTTACTTCGTGGTGCGACAAACTACTTAAATCGCTTCACAATTAAACTGACAAAAAAATAAACATGTGACTGTGAGTTCATTTAAATCTGATTGCGACTCTAAAAGCCTGCAAAATGTACAATGATGCCACAGCGGATATCACTGACGAACTTCGCATGTATAGTATTGATTGTTCTCGTGACTCAGATGCGCCAATAATAAACGTTGACAATATTGTGCCATCAATCATGGTTGATAAAGAACATGCAGAATTTTCCAAACGACATAGGTTAGTAACATCATTCGAATACACACTAGTAATAGTCCCGTAAGGTATCCTGCGGAGCAGTTAACCCTACTTAAGTAGAAAATCTAAATACGGTAAAAATAAGGCAATTGCCATTTACTGCCGCCAACATTGCTAGTACCACGAGCATTATCACCATCACACTGTAATAATATATGAAGAAAGTACGAGCGAGTTAAATAACACCATTTACTTTTTATTGGGATAACGGCTTTATAAAAAATTAGGATTATCTTTGTTACTAACCTATCAATTCAAGCTAAAGTAATAAATTAGCCTATCTATTTGATGTTTAATCATCATAGCCAAAGAAAACGTAGTCTCAAAAGAGCTATAATTTTTTTTAAAATGACAGCAGTTTTTTGTTTTGTAATCTGATGAGGAGCGCTCAAAATACTGCTTCAAAAATAACAGTGATA
>CAZMDX010000172.1:0-13120 GCA_964564805.1 uncultured Pseudoalteromonas sp.
TGAAAATTTGGCCTGCAGTCACTATGAGAGTTAACACAAAATATACTGATAGCACTCTGGCTAGTAGCTTTCTGGATAACCCTTGTTTGACGTTTGACATCAAGATTATTTCTTCCTTAAGTTTAAACAGCATACAAAGAATATGCGCAATAAAATAAATATTCAAGACGTCTATATAACTGATTGAGCAACAATGTGCTTTAAGGCTCAGTCTAAATCAAATTTTTAGAGGTCCGTGGTCTATTTAAAGTTGTTTTCGTAGATTAAATGAAGACTAAAATGCTAACCGTAATAAAAATGTCACATAAGATCTGAATAATCTAGCAAGATGTTGATGTAGCAAGGAACATAAAAATGGCAAAACGTATTTTACTGGTGGAAGACGAAGCTCCCATCCGAGACATGTTGAAATTTGTGCTTGAACAATCAGGATATGAAACTATTGAGGCTGAAGATTATCAAATAGCCCTAGAGAAAATAGTGGAACCTTTTCCAGATTTGATTTTACTAGACTGGATGTTACCAGGTGGCACGGGTGTGCAACTGGCAAAAAAACTTAAGCAACATGAATATGCTAGAGACATCCCTATTATTATGCTCACGGCCAGAGGCGAAGAAGAAGATAAAATCAGAGGTTTGGAAGCGGGTGCAGATGATTATGTAACTAAACCTTTTTCGCCTAAGGAATTAGTGGCAAGAGTGAAAGCGGTAATCAGACGGGTATCACCCACATCCAGCGAGGATGCTATTGATTATCAAGGTTTAAAACTCGACCCATTGTCTCATCGTGTGACATCTAATGAGACACCTATCGATATGGGACCAACTGAATTCAAACTTTTACACTTTTTTATGACACATGCTGAGCGGGTATACAGTCGTGAACAGTTGTTAGACAATGTTTGGGGGACAAACGTTTATGTAGAAGACAGAACGGTAGACGTGCATATCAGAAGATTGCGTAAAGCATTATCTGAGTTTTCACATGATATAATGATCCAAACTGTGCGTGGTGCTGGTTACCGTTTTTCCAGTAAAGTGTAACGAGAGAAGTTGTCTTTGTTTTGAGACATTCTTCATTCCTCTTCACAAATATGAGTGTTTCTTATTAGTTTAAAAGAGGAATTTAGTCCCAAGATGTATCATCCTTTCGCTTGGTTGACGAGCATAGCAAGAGTCATTGTTTTTATGACATGTTGCACATTGCTCGGTTTATATATTAATTATTTAGCCTTCACTTTGTTGTTTGGCACTGTAGGGTTGCTTGGGCTTCACTATTGGCGGCTTTACAGGCTTAACTATTGGTTATGGCACAGTAAAAAATTATCCCCTCCAACTTCTCGTGGCATCTGGTCACATGTCTATCAAGGCATCTACGGTGCTAACTTAAGAAGTCGCAATAAGCGAAAAACACTTGGCGAAATAATTAGACGTTTTCGACAAGGTTCAGAGGCGCTGCCCGACGCTGCGCTTATAGTAAATGACAATGCTGAAATAACATGGTGTAACCGATTAGCTAGAATTGAATTGGGTTTACAATGGCCTGAAGACATGGGACAAAAAGTGTATGACTGCATCGACAATGAGGCGTTTACTGCATTTTATCATAGCAATCGTTTCGAACGACCTATAGAGATTATCTCACCTATTAATTCCAATAAAGTATTAGAATTTAGGCTCGTACCTTACGAAGATGTTCAATTTATGGTGCTTATTCGTGATGTTACACGTTTGACTCAAATTGAAAAAATGCGTAAAGATTTTGTCGCCAATGTGTCTCATGAGTTGAAAACACCTTTGACTGTGATCAATGGCTATCTAGAAATGATGCCAGAAAATGGTGATATGTCTGAGCCAATGATGAAAAAAGCTATTTCCGAAATGCGCTCGCAGTCAATGCGAATGCAAAGTTTAGTTGAAGAATTATTAGTGTTGTCACGTATCGAAGCCAGCACTGAAAGAGTCTTTGAAAAAATAGTCAATGTGCCTCAACTGTTATGGCAAGTTCAAGCAGAATCAGAGGCACTTAATCGAAATAGATTACATAAAATATTTTTTGATATATCACCTGATCTCTACGTTTACGGTATTGAATCTGAATTACGAAGTGCGTTTTCTAATATGATTTTCAACGCTATTCATTACACACCCAACAAAGGTGTGATTGAAGTAAAGTGGTCCTTACAGGCTGGTCAAGCCATGTTTGTTGTTAAAGATAATGGCGATGGCATTGCAGCAGAGCATATCGGTCGACTGACTGAACGTTTTTATCGTGTAGATAAAGCACGCTCGCGAACAACGGGAGGTTCTGGTCTAGGATTGTCTATTGTTAAACATGTTTTATCCCACCATAACTCTCATTTGGTCATTAGAAGTACAGTGGGTAAAGGCTCAGAGTTTTCTTGCCGATTTTCTGCCGAACTAACATGCCTAATGGATCAAAAAACGAGACAAAGCTACTCACTTTAATCTGCTGGCAACACATCAAAATCCTACCCAAATACATTTTTCTATCACAGGGTGCTTAACTAGCATTTAGTGACTTTAGTTTTTTATCTACTTAGCTTGTTGATAACGTCGTTATTTAAGTGAGACAAGTTTAAGGTGTGGTCATTAAATTGTGAATGACTAGATTATGTAATGGATACAAATTAAAAAAGTGTTGAGCATTAAAAGAGACATTTGTGGATTTTTAGGTGTTGTGATGGCATTAGTTACGGTTCATCAAAAAAACTTAGTGCATCTCTACACTGCGTTTAGTTTGTACAATCAAGATAAAATCGCCAACCACTTTTTGACTGCACACCAGAGCATGGGCAAAACATAAACACTTTTTTGCTGCGCATATTTTTAAAAGACCCATAAGCAAAGCTAGATAATTACCTAATCTGCATAACTGTGCCCAAAATACCCATGTTCACTGGTATTCCCCCTGATTACCCCAAAATAACTAGGTACTTCATATTTATAAAAATAATTAGGTTATTTACATATAAATTAATTTTTAATCTTGCAAAAAATGAGATTAGGTGGCTTGATTATGATTAGATTTTATCTAGTGGTTGCACTTAATTGCAGTTGTATTTTAATTTATGTTTAGGAATTGTAATGTCGTCTTTGTTAGTAGGTTGCAGTAGTGAAAAAGAGTCTGAGTCGTTTGCACGTTTGCCACAGTTAGAGGGTAAGGTGCCGCAGGCAAAAGCCATAGCCTTCGAAGCAAAATACCATGGGATAACCTTAACCGATGACTACGATTGGATAAGAGATCAGGGGTATCCAGAAGTCAACGATAAGCCAGTACTGGATTATCTGAAAACTGAGAACGATTATTATGTAAACTTTTTAGCGCCTCACAAACCATTGGTCGATACCTTGTTTGAGGAATTTAAAGGGCGAGTTGATGAGGCTGACACCTCTGTTCCTTGGCAAAAAGATGGGTACGAATACCGTTGGTATTATCAGCCTGGTAAAGAGTATAAAACTTGGGTTAGGCGCAAGTTAGACAGTACCGTTGAACAAATATTTATTGATGAAAACGTGTTAGCGCAAGGACATGAATACTTTTCTTTAAGTGACTGGGATATCAGCCCGGACAATAAATATCTTGCTTATTCAGTAGATACCGATGGCAGTGAACGCAATATCGTTAAAATTAAAAATTTGATTTTAAATGAATATATTGAAGATCAACTTACCGATGCTGCAGGGTCAGTGTTGTTTAGCCAAGACAGTCAAAGTCTTATTTATTCTTTACTAGAAAAGGATAAATGGCGCGCATTGAGCGTTAACGTCCATAAGTTGGGGACAAAACAAAGCCTAGATAAAGTGTTACTCAGCGAAACGGATGAGTCTTTTTATCTGGACTTTTATCTAACCAGCAGTACAGATTATTTAGTCATTCAAACAGGTAATTCGATTACAAACGAAGTCTCGGTTGTAAGCATGGCAGACTTAAGTCAAGCGCCACAAAGCTTAAATAAACGAGAGCAAAATTTTTTGCTCCAAGTTGATCATGGCAACGAATATTTTTATCTATTAGCAAACGATACACATACCAATTTTAGAGTGGCAAAAGTGGCAGACAGTCACGCTATTTATGATGATTGGCAAGATATTATCCCTGGCTGTGACACTCGGTATGTTAAGGGCATGCAAGTATTTAAAGATTATCTAGCGGTTGAGCAGAGCATTCAAGGTATAGAGTCCATAAGCATATTGCCAAATCAACAGCCAAGTTATGAGATATCACTACCCGAAAAAGTCGCCAGTGTGGGTTTGGGCACTAATCCTGAATTCACTCAAAAACACCTTCGGATCAGATATGAGTCGATGATCACGCCCGGTAGTATTTATGATTTCGACTTAACTTCACGTGCGCTCAATATCCGTAAAGTGAGAGCTGTTCCATCGGGTTATGACAAAAGTCATTACCAAACAGAACGTATTATGGCTGATGCTCGAGATGGTACAAAAGTCCCGGTCACTTTAGTGTATAAAAAAGGTTACAAAAAAGACGGTACCCAGCCTTTATATCTTTATGCCTACGGGTCTTATTCTTTTGGGCTTTCACCGGACTTTTCTACCACTCGATTAAGCTTACTTAACCGGGGTTTCGCTTTTGCTTATGCACATGTGCGTGGTGGTGATGAAATGGGGTATCAGTGGTACTTGGATGGTAAATTAGATAAAAGAACGAATACCTTTAATGACTTTATCGATGTGGCGGAACACCTAATTGAAGATGGTTATGTGGCCAAAGGAAACATATCCATTGAAGGCGGCAGTGCTGGTGGTGAAGTCATGGGAGTGGTAGTCAATCAAGCACCAGAATTATGGCGCTCTGTCACGTTAGCGGTACCTTTTGTTGATGTACTCAATACTATGCTCGATGCCACGTTGCCATTAACTCCCCCCGAGTGGAGCGAATGGGGAAACCCTTTGACCAGCAAAGAAACATTTGAATACATTCAAAGTTATTCTCCCTATGACAATATCCAGGCTAAAGAGTATCCACCCATGTTAGTAACAGGGGGCCTCAACGATCCAAGAGTGACTTACTGGGAGCCCACAAAATGGACAGCTAAAATACGTGCAACCAAAACAGATAAAAACTTATTGGTGATGCGAATCAACATGGGAGCAGGGCACTTTTCCAATACTGGAAGATACGGACGTCTAAAAGACACTGCCGAAGAATACGCCTTTGCCCTAATAGCTCACGGTATAGAGCAGTAAAATTTAGTCGTAATAAATAGTCGATAGGAAAAAATAAATAGATAAAAGATAGCGTTTCATAAAAGAAAACGAACCAATCAAAGACTGGATGCTTGCCTAAAACAGTTAGATTAAAGGTGTTTGGAATGTCTTACTCAGTATTGTTCACTGTATAGCTCCATGGCAACTGGAGCCCTTGATGTTTCAAACGCTTTTATCTTTTGTTTTCTCTACCTACTTGCTCATGCTCTTATTTACCCATTAATTCATCCATCATTGTTGATAGCTGTTTGCGCCAGTGGATGGTTTTTATGTTGGCTGCTGATTCAGCGCTGGATTTATCTATTACCGAAAAGTGTGGACGTATAGCAGGGGTGGGGTATTGGCTTGCAGGGATAGCTGAGATTGGGATGCACTGTTTCAGTAGCCCTTTTTCAATTCCAAGTTCTTGAATAGCCACAGCAAAGTCATACCATGATGCGACGCCCGCATCAGTCCAATGGTACACTCCCGATACTTCTGGTTTACCAATCAAAGCCCACAGCCATTGTGCTAATCCTGCGGCCCAAGTAGGCGTTCCGACTTGGTCATATACGATACCCAAAGCAGGCTTTTCTGCCATGAGTTTTAGCATCGACTTTACAAAGTTGTTGCCGTGTGACGAATATACCCATGCGGTCCTGACGATGACCGCGCTAGGTAATATTTCCATCACAGCTTGATCACCGGCTAACTTTGATGCCCCATATACATTGACGGGGTTAGGTATATCATCAGTTTGATAAGGTGTGTTTTTTGTACCGTCAAACACAAAGTCAGTAGAAACATGCAACAGACGAACACCGTGTTGTTTGCATGCTAATGCTAGGTTTTTTGCACCAATGTGATTAACTGCATATGCCTGTTCTTTTTCGGTTTCGGCTTTATCAACGGCGGTATAAGCGGCAGCATTGATCACTAAGTCGGGTTGCTGTTCAATAATAGTTTGATTAACCCAATCACTATTGGTTATGTCGAGTTCGGCAACACTCAATATAATTAATTGATGTTCCTGAGTTTTAATATTCTCAAGTTCTTGGGCCAGTTGCCCACCTTTTCCTGTGACTAATATTTTCAAATGTAAAATATTCCTTTGATATGATGGTTAGGCAAATTTAGGCGCGTTTAAAAAGGTTTTACCCATTTTATCTTTAGCAGATAGTGCGGGTAGTGCGCCATTCACTAGCGGCCAATTAATACCAAGGCTTGGGTCATCCCACTTGATAGATATTTCTGATTCAGGATGATAATAGTCGGTGCATTTGTATACAAATTCAGCGGTTTCACTGGTCACATAGAAACCATGAGCAAACCCTGCAGGCACCCAAAGTTGTTTTTTGTTTTTTTCCGACAGTTCTAAGCCAAACCACTGCCCAAATGTAGATGATGATTGGCGTAAATCGACTGCCAAGTCAAATACACTGCCTTGAGTCACTCGCACTAATTTACCTTGAGTATGCTTTAGTTGGTAATGTAAACCACGTAATATACCTTGGGCTGACTTGCTGTGGTTATCTTGGACCAGTTCTTTAATACCTGTCTGCTCAGTAAAAAAGTCTTTGCGAAATGTTTCCATAAAAAAGCCACGATCGTCACCAAAAATCTTAGGTTCGAATATCAACACATCGTTAAGTTTTGTTTTTGTCACTTGCATTTTGTTACCTTAAATTTGAGAAATCAACGAACTACCATCCAACACCACATAAACTTGGCACCGCAATACACAATAAAAAGTATAAACAGAAATGCAGATAATCACGTTTTAACTGCATCGACAAAGGGGATGAAAAGATAAATTTTTGTTCTTTAGTTCCGTGTTTGTCACCCGTAATGAACTATTCATTAATGTTATCTGATCAGCGCTTCTAAGCATATCCACCTGCTACTTTTAGTAGATATTGGCCGTAACCAGTCTTTTTTAATCTATTACCTTGCTCAATCAATTGATCGATGCTGATCCATTTGTTGCGATAGGCTATTTCTTCAAGACATGCGACTTTCAATCCTTGTCGATGTTCGACGGTTTGCACAAACTGTCCTGCTTCTAACAGCGAATCATGGGTACCCGTATCGAGCCAAGCAAAACCACGCCCCAACAAAGAAACATTCAGTTTGTTTTGTAGCATATAAGCAATATTTAAGTCGGTAATTTCAAGTTCACCACGAGCAGATGGTTTAATTTGTTTGGCCATATCTACAACATGGTTATCATAAAAATATAAACCAGTGATTGCATAATTCGACTGAGGCACTTCGGGTTTTTCTTCAATACTGATAGCTTTACCTTGGTCATCAAATTCCACCACACCAAAGCGCTCTGGATCGTTTACATGGTAACCAAAAACTGTAGCACCGCTTTCAACCTGTGTAGCAATTTTTAACTTATCAGAAAAGTGCTGGCCATAAAAAATATTGTCACCTAGCACTAAGCTCACATTGTCGTTGCCAATAAAAGATTCGCCTAAAATAAAAGCCTGAGCCAATCCGTCAGGGCTGGGCTGAATGGTGTAGCTTATGTTGACACCAAAAGCACTACCATCACCTAATAATTTAATAAAGTTTGATTGGTCTTCAGGTGTGGTAATGATCAAAATGTCTTGAATACCTGACAACATCAGCACAGACAATGGATAATAAATCATGGGCTTATCATAAATGGGTAGCAGTTGTTTAGACGTCCCTTGTGTGATTGGGTGCAATCTAGACCCAGACCCTCCAGCTAAAATAATACCTTTGTACTTTGCCATGTCCCTTCCTTTAATTAAATGTTTCAACAGAAAATAGAGATAACACTAAACGACTTAAGCAAAAAGACATTGACCACAAAAGAAAATGAGAAAAGAAAAAGTAAATTAGCCTTCATCACAAAAAAATATGGTGATGCTAAATAACCCACATTTTCTTAACTATCCTTCATATTTACCCTATGTGGTTCAATCTTTTATCTTTTCATTTTTAGCTACCCACTGTTCTTAACCGCCTAAACGGTCAAGTTTATAAGCGCCGCTTAGTACTCTTTCCCACCATTGTTTGTTACTTAAGTACCATTCTACAGTTTTACGAATACCTGATTCAAAGGTTTCTTGTGGTGTCCAATCAAGTTCGTTTTGAATTCGACTCGCATCTATTGCATAACGTGCATCATGACCTGGCCTGTCTTTAACAAAAGTGATTAAATCACGATAGTGTTCAACACCACTTGGCTTATTGGGTGCTAGTTCATCTAATAAATTACAAATAGTTTCAACCACTTCTAAATTACGTTTTTCGTTATGCCCACCAATATTGTAGGTTTGAGCAACCTTGCCAGACTTTGCAACTAGGTACAAAGCACGTGCATGATCTTCAACGTATAACCAATCTCTAATTTGGCTGCCATCGCCATATACAGGTAAAGATTTACCCGCAAGTGCATTTAAAATCACATGGGGAACAAGTTTCTCAGGGAAGTGGTAAGGGCCATAATTATTTGAGCAATTAGTAATAACTGTAGGAAAACTATAAGTACGTTGCCATGACCTAACTAAATGGTCAGAACTGGCTTTACTGGCAGAATACGGTGAGCTTGGAGCGTAGGCGGTGTCTTCTGTAAATAAAGGTAAATCAGCACCAACTGGCAATTCATTTGGATGGGGTAAATCACCATACACTTCATCTGTTGAAATATGATGAAAGATAAATCCCTGCTTTTTATCAACCGGTAAGTTGCTCCAATATGCGCGTGCCGCTTCGAGCAATGTATAGGTACCCACCACATTGGTTTGAATAAACTCACCTGGCCCATCAATTGACCGGTCAACATGTGACTCAGCAGCTAAATGCATCACCGCATCAGGTTGATGTTCTTCAAAAACTCGCTTTAGCGCGATAGGATCACAAATATCCACTTTTTCAAACACATAACGGTCACCATGCAAGTTTTCAGGTATTGATTCTTCATTGCCGGCATAAGTAAGTTTATCTAGATTAATAACAACATCATCCGAAGTCGCCAATATATGCCTAACTACAGCACTACCAATAAATCCGGCACCGCCTGTTACCAATAACCTCATCCAGAAATCCTTTACTAAAACTTAAAGTGATAATTGTACCTCGATCTGAAGTTAATTAGTTAATTTTAGAATAGAAGACAGACGAAGTAGTAGATAGGCAACAGCAAACTGAATATTAGTGGGGTGGTCAGTATCAATGGGGTCAGAGTTATTGATCCTGACCGCATCGATACACCTTCGCTCTTATTGCCTATGTCATAGATCAGTAAATAGTTAACAGCAGTAATTAGTAGATAGTAAAAGATGAACAGATGAAAAGATGAAAGATTAAAGATTATTCACCACACAGGACAACAAGGAAATGAGAAAAGGAGAAAAGCATTGGGTGGGTTGATGTGCTGAGTTCTATATATTTTTGTCTTAACCATTTAGCGTTTTTCACTGTTTTCTCTGTGATCTCTGTGTAATTTGTGTTTTAACCTCGTTGTCCTGTGTGGTGAGATCGCTTTTTCTGTTTGTTATTAACCGCTGTTATCGATCCGGATTTACAGTATTAGTTGAGTCGTGTAAAATATTACCAAGGCACTTTAATAAACACTTAATAAAAAACATTTGTATTTTGACGACATGGATATCTTATGAAATACGTAAAATTGGTCCCATTAGCCATCTCTATAGCTATGTTAAGTACGCTAATTTACATGACTTTTGTACCATCCTATTATTTATCTGCCACGTTACATAACAGTGCGTTTTCTTCGACATATAAACAAGAGCAAGGTAATGTAAACTTAGCCCTAACCGAAACTATTTTTCACAAAGGAATAGAAAACTTAAGTACAAGAGATGTTGATTTAGCCTTGTCCTTAATATCAACTGCTCAAGAAATGATAAAAATTGGACAGTTAGCTAAAGAGGGGATGCGTCAGGAATTGTTTATAAAGCTACAACAACGCCTCTTTATTACTCAAACAAAAGATACTCTTCAATTTAAGCTGCATGTGACAAAACACTCCATATGGAAAAATATATTTAAATCTTCACTTTTAAAAAACGAAGATATTGATAATGGTCTAGACGGTAAAAAAACTGCTCCTATTATTAGCTGGAAAACCAACCATCTTAGCGTGATTTTAGTCTTTTTTATAACGATGCTTTTGAGTTATGTGCTTGCCGTAATAATGTTGTCAAAAAATAACAAACCGAGAACGTAATATGAAATTGTTTTGGCTTATACCGGCATTTATCCTCATTTTATTTGTGAAAATATCATTAGAACAATTTGATAATACAATGCGCGAGCAAGATGCAAGGGCTTTGTATAGTGAGGCACAACAAAGTGCTGATGAAAACACGGAAGTAACAATTTTACTCGCAATCGAAAAGCTAAGTTATAGCCAATTATTTGATAAAAAAACAATAGTAAACCCATCATTAATAGCCTCTTACTATGCCGCATTAGCTGATAATCTGATTGATGCTGATGATCTAAATGACGCTTACAACCTGATTGATACTTACAATCTAATTGATGCTGATGTTGATGTTATTATTGAAGCGTACAACCTTATTGATCCTGAAGCTGATGAACTGATTGATGCTTATAATTTGATTGATGATTACAATCTAGTTAATGCTGATAATTCGATTGATGCTGATGGACAAAGTTATGTTGATAATCGCAGCGATGCTGTCATACAACGTGATGTTGATAAGCCGCAGGCGTATTACCGACAGTCAGAGATGTATTATTTAAATGCTTTAAAAGTCAGACCGACCAAATCTGTGGATTGGGCATCACTGGCAATGATTAAGCTGGATTTACAAGAAGTAGATGAGGACTATTTTCAATACATTTCGAATGCACATCGTTATGGTAAACATGAACCCCAGACACATATTGAGCTGGTACAAGTAGGTGCTGAAATGTTTTTAAATGAGGTTGTTATCACTTCAGAGTTCAAATCAATCTTTTTACATCATCTGATTTTTGGGATAACACATCAAAGGAGTAGCCTGTCTATTTTGAACGGCATAATTGAAGACGGTATTACACGTGATGGTTTTTGTTCTTGGATTGAAAAAAATAAATCCGCTAAGAAAAAACTAAACTGCGCCTAGTCTAAAGATCCAGCGCGTTTTAACGTAATATTCAAACTACAAACTATGGCTAAAAATAATACAAAGTAACTTGAATTTGCCGGAGGTAACAATGGAAAATCAACGAACATATGTATCAACATACCAGATATGGCCATTAACCCAGCTGCCGCACCTCCTACCACAAGTTTATCACTGCTACTAAAGATGAGCTTTATTGACAAGGTCATCATATACAGCATCAATATGCCCAAAAGTAGGGTAATGGGAATGCCGTATTCAATGGTAAATTGCAAATAATCATTGTGTGCTTGATCATAAAGTATACTAATATCTTCGGTTTGGTAGTTTTCGAATACGGTTTCAAAACTCCCCGCACCAGCACCAGTTAAGGGGTAGTCGATAATAATGGGCAGCCCTTCTTGTACTACTTCATCTCTACTTTCAGCCTCAAAGCTAGTGTTTTCTACTCTCGTTTTTAGTTCATCAAGTCCAAACCAAGCACTTACCACAAAAGTATCAATAATTAACATGCTAATAACCAGTACTTTAAACCCTTTGGGAACACGTTGACCAAACAACATATATAACAGCGAAACACCCAAGAAGCTTGAAAAAAAGGCAATGTTGCCCATTCTAGAATGCGACATTACTAAGGCTATGACCATAATCGCAAGACAAATCCTAACTACTGTTTTGGTTTCGAGCAAAGAATAAGCCCAAGCTTGCCAGTATGCTTTTTTAGAAGAAAACCTACGCCGAGACAGGGTTGAAATATAATATCCCACACCCGCACTGAGACATAATACAAGGAAGTTAGCAAAATGATTCTGGTAAACAAAAGTACCATTAGCCCTGCGACCGTTTTGCATATCAAAAATATAGCTAATGTCTTGCCTTGATAAAATTTCAAATGCGCCATAAAAAGCATTCAATGTGCCTGCCAGCACCATAAATAATAAAGCCAACTGAACACGCTTTGGGGTATGTATCAAAAACAGCCCAAGCAAAAACACACATAAATACCCGCTCAATTTAAGTAGAGCGTTCATTGTTTGTTTTTTGTCTAAGGTGATGCTGCCCCATTCTAAGCCAAGTCTTTGATAGGCTTCAGCTGAGTTAGGCGATATTACCTGTAACCAATCTAACGGAATATCGGTATGTTGGAATGCCACCCAACAAATAACGAGTACAAAAACGCCTACCGGAAACCAATTTTGAATAATTGTTTTTTTAACGTGCTGCCAATTAAACCCCACATAAAATAGCAAAAGACAATAAACATAAATTTGTCCAATATTCCAAGCCCAAGGGCGATTGCTACCCAAAGGCAAAGGTAATATAAATAATAATAAGAAAAATAAAAACAAAAATAGATTTTTGGGCAATATACGTAGGGATACACCCTGTTTAATCAGAGTCATCTATTGTGTTGACCTTAATTTCAATTCGGTCCCTCGCTAAGTAAACACTTAATTAGATGCAATAAATAAGCGCTATTCAAAACAACAAATAACGCTTACTAAAATCCATTAAAGTGCTCTAGTGTTTTGAAGCAACAGGACAAAGAGCGTGTTCAGGTGTTTTTTTACATCTTACCTTGCATATATTAATCTTCCCCCAAGCTTTTTTGTGCTTCTTTTTTTCCTTCTTAGAGCCATCAACAAGAGGCACATATTGAGACCAAGGTGTCGGATTTTGACCCACTGCGCAGGCGGGCTTTGCTGCAGCACTGAAACTAACCATCAACATGACCGAAACAAGTGCCATGG
>CAZMDX010000173.1:0-3143 GCA_964564805.1 uncultured Pseudoalteromonas sp.
GGCGGCAGTCCTATTTTATTTCAACATCTTTTTTGGTTTTTTGGTCATCCTGAAGTTTACATCGTTGCATTGCCTGCATTTGGTATTGTGTCTGACCTGATCAGTACTCATGCACGCAAAAACATCTTTGGATATAGGATGATGGTGTGGGCAATAGTGGGTATTGGTGTACTGAGTTTTGTGGTGTGGGCGCACCATATGTATATCAGCGGTATGAACCCGATGTTTGGTTACTTTTTTGCCACAACCACTTTAATTATTGCTGTACCTACAGCCATCAAGGTCTATAACTGGGTTCTGACTATTTGGCATGGCAATATTCGTCTTAATGTTCCCATGTTGTTTGCTCTAGGTTTTGTTTCTACCTTTACGATAGGTGGTTTAACAGGCTTGTTTTTAGGTAATGTAGTGGTGGACTTACCTCTTTCTGATACTTATTTTGTGGTGGCTCATTTTCATATGGTGATGGGCGTATCACCTATTCTGGTTGTGTTTGGTGGGATCTATCATTGGTACCCTAAAATGTCTGGCAGGATGCTCGATCCTACATTAGGAAAGTTACATTTTTGGGGAACTTTTCTTGGTACTTATGCGATCTATTTTCCCATGCACTATCTCGGTATTTTAGGAGTTCCAAGGCGTTACTTTGCTTATGAAAATTATGACTTTATCCCTGACTCAGCCAAAGATTTAAATGCCATGATTTCGGTTATGGCGATATTTGTGGCTCTGGTACAACTGATTTTTTTGT
Source organism: uncultured Pseudoalteromonas sp. (assembly GCA_964564805.1). GTDB lineage: Bacteria > Pseudomonadota > Gammaproteobacteria > Enterobacterales > Alteromonadaceae > Paraglaciecola. Next base: position 752 of record CAZMDX010000173.1, read on the forward strand.
TTAATTTAGTGTGGAGTTTGTTTAAAGGTGAAAAGTCAGGGGATAACCCCTGGGAAGCAACAACGCTCGAATGGCAAACAGAAACTACGCCTCCAGGACATGGAAATTGGGGTAAAGAATTACCGGTATGCCACCGCTGGGCTTATGACTATAGTGTGCCGGGATATCAACAAGATTTTCTACCACAAAATTTTATTGATGAAAAATCGGGGATTAAATTATGAGTTTTTTAACGCCATTAATGGAAAAATCTTGGGAACCAGTACAAAATCCTAAAATTCAAACCATAGGACGTGAACACACAAGAAGGGCAGGGTTAAGATTACTGTTAAGCGTTGTGTCAGTACTTTTCTTTTTGTTTATTGTGGCTTTTCTGATGCGCTCACAATATCCAGATTGGCAACCTCTTGCAGAACAGTCAGGCCATCCTTTGTTTAATAAAACACTGTTATGGCTAAACACCACCTACTTAGTTTTTGCTAGTGTTTGTTTACAAATTGCAAGAGTCAGTGGTCATAAGAACCGTTTAATAATGGCTAAGGGTGGCTTAGTTTTGGCAGGGCTGTTTTCTTGTGCCTTTGTTACAGGTCAGTGGATGTTGTGGCAATATCTTTATCAGCAAGGTTTTGTGGTGAACAGCCATCCCGCATTAAGCTTTTTTTATATTTTAACTGGTTTGCATGCGTTGCACGTAGGTGTTGGCATTTTGGCGTGGATAGTCGCGGTAATAGTTGTTATGCGAGACAATCCAAAGTCGGCCCAATATATTGACCTTTGCGCTATCTATTGGCATTTTCTTCTGGGATTGTGGGCTATTTTGTTTGTTTTGTTGGTCAGTAAGCCTGAAACCTATAATGCTATTGTCGAATTTTGTGGCTTGGGGAACTGAGTATGCAAACTAATCAAGTTGCTGGGAATTCGGACGGAGTAAAAGGTTTGGTGGCAGATTGGTCTGGTGATCAAGAAGCATTTCGTGTGCCTTGGGGTAAAGCCATGATGTGGATTTTTCTACTCAGTGACACATTTGTATTTAGCTGTTTTTTGATTGGATATATGGTGGTAAGGATCTCCGCTGTCGAGCCATGGCCAAATGCAAGTGAAGTATTTGCATTAGAAATTAGCGGTCAGCATTTGCCTCTAGCATTAATTGCCATTATGACTTTTGTTTTAATTACTAGTAGTGGCACTATGGCGATGGCAGTGAATTACGGTTATCGCAAAGACAAAGTAAAAGCCGGTGTACTGGTAATGGTCACAGCACTTTTAGGTTTATCTTTTGTGGGTATGCAAGCATTTGAATGGACTAAACTGATTTCAGAAGGCGTTCGTCCCTGGGCCAATCCATTTGGTGCGGAGCAGTTTGGCGCGGTGTTTTTTATGATAACGGGCTTTCATGGATTACATGTCTCTATCGGTGTTATCTATTTAGCTACGGTCGCGATTAAAATATTAAAAGGGCATTACGATCAACATGGCAATTATGAAATTGTCGAAATATCAGGCTTATATTGGCATTTCGTAGATTTAGTCTGGGTATTTATTTTTGCTTTTTTTTACCTTTGGTAAAACATCTATTGGAGAGTAATTTATGTCTTCGAATGTTCAAATTAAATCAGAAACTCATGTTCATCAAGAGCATCCAGTCAGTTTATATTTGGCAATTTGGCTATTGTTATTTGTGCTGAGTGGGTTGTCATATATGGTCGACTATATGCAACTAGAGGGAGTGTTACGTTGGTCGCTTATACTGCTTTTTATGTTTTTAAAAGCAGGCTTAATCATCAGTATATTTATGCATATGATGTGGGAAAGGATGGCCTTGGTTTGTACGATATTGTTACCGCCATTATGCCTTGGGATCTTTATTGGCATTATGGTGATAGAGTCGAAATACACGTTTTTTAGCCGTTTATTATTTTTTAGTCATAATTAAGGGTAGTTTGAGGTTAAAAAAAGGGTAAGAAGCCAGAACTACAATTGCTTTTTCTGGCTTCTTAAAAGGTTTTTTTTAAGGCAACGTTTTCATTACTTTATTAAATGTTTCTTGACCATGTACGACCCAACTCGGGGTGGCAGGTCCTGTACCCGCGAGTTTCAAGTTAGGGTGTTGTTCAACTATTTCTGAAAGGATCGATTCTTGTTCTGCATCTAAATCTACAAAAAATATATGTTTATTTTGTTTAAGTAATTTTTGAAAACGCTTAAATTGATGATTGGGAATTTGAATACCTATCAGCCCACCTTCCCAAGTACAAAAACCTAATACAACAACAGCAAGAAAACCGAAGGGTAACCATCCAGCGGCACTTGTATGCCAACCCATCAAATAAGCGACGACCAACACAGCGCAAGCGCCTATTACACCGACTACTGCACCTAATGTTGTTGAATG
>CAZMDX010000174.1:0-5058 GCA_964564805.1 uncultured Pseudoalteromonas sp.
CGCTTAAAATTTGTTGAGTTGTTTATTATTAGTCAACATATATGTCACACAAGGATTATATTTTGATTATAAAGTTGTATAACCAAGACATACCTTCTTGACAGTTTCTACTATGCAAAATTATGAACAAAAAGAAAACAGTTTAGAGGAAAAAACTATCCTATAACGACTATTGTTTACATTAATAGTTTATGTGCTTTGTTTGATGAGATTATTGAATTGGCAAAAAAAAGCCAAGTTGATCACTTGGCCTTTCATTTTAACTTGAGAGTTTAATTTTCAACAACAGACGTATTGGTAACAACTATATTTGCACCACCAGAAACAATAAATGATAATGCTTGGCTTTGCATTTCAGCTAAGGCTGCAGTACTAGGTGTCGGACTTATCAACGAACCGTGGCCTCCTGCAATAAATCTAACAACACCACTGCCTTCGGTACTTGATGATACTTTAGGTAACCCCATAATGTCTGCCAGCGGCTGTCCACCAACTAAAGGTAACGATGTACTAACTGGATTAACTTGGTCAGTTAAAGCGGTACTTCCATCATCGTTCGTTCCGCCACCTACGACCAACTGTATTAATGTCGGGGTGGTACTGGCTAATTCAGAAGCGAAGCTAATCGGGTCAGAAGCATCGGTAACCGTTTGTGATACAAAAGTATAAGCTGAGTAAAGAGCATTAAAACCAGCTAATTGTTCTGCACTTAATGTTTGTTCAAAAGCCCTATATGCCGGATCAATTGCTGATGCAGCTAATTCTGGAGGTATGCCGTTTTGTGCCGCAAATGCTATTAAAAATTCAACAAACTCAGGGGACGATACAAACAATATTGAGCCCTTGACGAGTGGGCCAAAAGCCACTGATTCTGGTAAACCTGCAGATAACCCACCAATAGGCACATTAATGTTAGCCGTTTTAAAAGCATACATACTATCAAATGCGGCTAAATCGTCTGTTAAACTTTTGTTTGATAACGCCACTGCACCCGTGCCAAAAATAGCACCTAAACTTTGTCCCATAAAATGCACTTCTGAGGTGTCTAGATCGACTAAACCAGTAGAATCATTAATAGCGTTAAGGGCTAATCTAAAAGCCATAATGTCAGCAATACTTTGGCGACCATTATCTCGTGTAGATAATAGGTTTAAAGAATTAAATACAGAACTGTCAAAAGAGTCATCGCCTATAGTAATAATACGATCGCCATGTAGAGGATGATCAATAGCGGCTGAAGCATAACCCGCCATGGCTAAAGCTGATGCAATTAACAACGCATTACTTTTTGATTGTCCAAAACCATGTTGAAATACAAGAACTGGCCATCCTTGTGCTGGTTTAGTCAGAGTTGGAACTGCACCACCAGTTGCTGCAGATATAATAGCAATCACTGATTCGTTAGGAACAGTAAATTGTACTCGAAGAACTTCTGTGCCCGCTTCATTGTATAAGGTGCTTTCGTCATCACCTTCACGACCTTGTAAAACAGGGATTGGATTAAACTTAGTAATATTTCTTGGGTCTGTCATACCTAAACTAGTTAAATCTAAGTCAAATAATGTACCACCTGATGCTATCTGACATTTTGAGTTGTTTGGCCCTACTTGACCAGCTTGAATTAAATCAGAAATAATATCAGCGCCAAGTGATTGCAGGGTGGCTCCACTAGTACATGCTGCTCTCCACCAGTCGCCGGATGGGTTAGTAGTACTTGAATAATAGGGTAATTTAACTTCGCCCTCTACTATCGTTGAAGTACAAAAACTACCAACAGATGCAAATGTTGCCGTGGCTGTAGCGTTCAATGGTGATGCAGGGTTTGATACAGCAGCAATGAGTCCATCGCACGTGTCTAAGCCAACAGCGGCCAATCCAGCTAACTGCTCCGCTGTAAGTAATAACGATGAAAAGTTTTCAAATACAGTATCAGGTCCAGCTGTTAATTCAGTGGTAATGGTTGGTAAATATTGAGACGCAAAAGCGTTGGCAGTAGCTAAGTCAGCACCTGTTGCTAAGGTAGCCTGAAACGCTTGTGCAAAGGGTGCAATGTTTAACTGCTTGACTGTGTTGAGTGAGTCTTCTATGGATTGGGTGGAAAAATAAGCGGCGTAAGATACATCCGCTGTGTCTAATCCAGCAGGCTCTAATACGTTCACTAAAGAATTAACTAAACCTTGTAATTGCAACAAGTCTGCCGAGCCTAATGCATTAGTGGTAATATCTTGGCGAGCAAGTTCCCAAGTTATAGAGCCTTTAACTGCACGGCCATCTGTAGATTTTAACTCTTCAGTGACAACCAACATATGGCCCTGAGAAGATTTCATTGGTTTGAGAGGAACAACACTAATAGCACCTGAACCTGCAGTATAAGAGGCAACGAAATCTACACCGTAGGTTAGTTCTTCACCTAATTCACAAGGTACACCAGGTGCACCTATATCAGCAGCAAGAGCTTGGCAAGTTTCGGATGTACCCTCTAATGCTTGTGTCGCTTCAAAAAGTCTAATGGATGAGCTAGAAACAGACTCACCAGCAATATCTAAGTTGTCTGGTAATGATACTCGAATAGAAAACGGCATATGCGCAGACCAACCATCCAATGCACTGAGTGCATGTGTCGGATTAGCTGGATCAAACTCATCAGCGCCTTCTGTATTTAAAGTAAAATCAAAAAAGTTTCCGCTTGGGATCATCAGAAAGTCGTTAGGAATATTTAAATCAGCCGTTGCAGGGTTAAACACGACACGGACAAACGGCTCTTCAAGCACAACTTCCTGAGTTTCGTCTGTTACTGTGACATCTCCCGGTAAATCACCTCCACAAGCGGATAATCCAAAGAGTGTGATTATCCCTGTACTAAGTAGTATTTTTTTCATTGTACTGCCTCTATTTTATTTTAATTTTAAGATCATAAATTATTATCATTGTTAATATAAATTAGCTTTTGTAATTAACATGTAAAACTCTTGTTTCAATGGTGTGACCAGTTACTGTGTATGCATACTATTTCTTTTACAGTCTATTTGTAAAGTTTATATAAAGAACTTTAAAAAAAGGGGCTTCTGCGAGCCTATGTCTTTCTTAGGCCAGCACTTCAGTGATATCATTTAGTTATTGATTTTATTAGATGTTTATTATGCTTACCTTCACTCCACAAGAACATTATTTAGATAAAAAAATAATTTTAGTCACAGGTGCCGGAGACGGTATTGGAAAACAGGCTGCCCTGCATTATGCAAAATATGGAGCAACTATCATACTGCTTGGTAAAACAGTAAAAAATTTAGAAAGTGTCTACGATGAAATAATTGATAATGGCGGTAATGAACCCGCCATAGTGCCTTTGGATTTAAAAGGGGCAACAGCAAAACATTATCGTGATATGGCTAGCACCATCAATGATCAATTTGGTTGTTTAGACGGCTTATTGCATAACGCAAGTATGCTAGGTCATTTAGGTCCTTTTGCACAGATAAGTGAGCAAGATTGGCAAGATGTATTTCAAGTTAATGTAACCAGTCAGTTTTTGATGACCCAAGCGTTATTACCAACGTTAAAAAAGGCTCTTCATTCTTCAGTTATATTTACAACATCAAGTGTTGGATTAAAGGGAAAAGCATACTGGGGACCCTACTCCATTTCTAAATTTGCGACTCAAGGCATGATGCAGATTTTAGCTGATGAATATGATAATAGTACTATTCGATTTAATTGTATTAACCCAGGCGCAACAAAAACGGCTATGCGAGCAAAAGCTTTTCCAGCAGAAAGTTCCGATAACTTAAAAACAGCAAAAGAAATAATGTCGTTATATTTATACTTGATGGATACTCAAGCAAGCACGGAAAATGGTCAGACGTTCGATGCTCAACCCAGCTAAGTATCTGAAGCAGCTTTGCTAAGGCGACATACTAAGATAATCACATCAAACAACATATTAAGTTTAAGTAGTAAAAAACTGGACATCAAACGTCCAGTTTTTACTACAGTAAAGTGTCTTTCTAACCTTGATCCATTTTAGCCCACGTGTCTCTCAAGCCTACTGCGCGATTAAACACTAACTTTTCACCTTGGCTGTCTTTATCCTTACAAAAATACCCCGTTCTTTCAAATTGAACTGGCATACCAACTTCAATATCTATAAGACTAGGTTCAACTATTCCCTGCTTAACAACTAAAGACTCATCATTGATACACGCTAATAAGTTTTCCTCTGCCGCCGGATTAGGGACTTTAAACAATCTGTCGTATAAGCGTATTTCAGCTTTGACTCCGTGTGAAGCACACACCCAGTGAATAACGCCTTTAGCTTTACGTCCATCAGCAGGGTCTTTACCTAGAGTGTCTTTATCATAGCTACAATAAACAGTAGTCACATTGCCTTGGTCGTCTTTTTCAACTCGTTCAGCTTTGATCACATAAGCGTTTCTTAAACGTACTTCTTTGCCTAATACCAAACGTTTAAACTTTTTGTTAGCTTCTTCTCTAAAATCTTCTGCTTCAATATAAATTTCTTTGCTAAAAGGCACATTTCTGAAGCCCATCGATTCATCGGTTGGGTGGTTTAGCGTGGTGAGATTTTTGACAACGTCACCGTCGTAGTTTTCAATCACTAGTTTGAGTGGATTAAGTACCGCCATCGCTCTACTTGCGTCAGTATTTAACTCTTCTCTTAAACAAGCTTCAAGCATGGACATTTCAACCATGTTGTCCATTTTGGTAATACCAATTCGTTTACAAAATTCGCGAACAGAAGCCGATGTGTAACCTCTTCTACGCAACCCTGCAACCGTTGGCATACGTGGGTCGTCCCAACCATTGACTTGATTTTCATCAACTAATTGTATTAATTTTCGTTTACTCAGTACTGTATATTCAAGATTCAGCCTTGAAAATTCGTATTGATGTGGTGTGGTATCAATAGTGATATTGCTGAGTACCCAATCATATAAACGCCTATTGTCTTGGAACTCCAGAGTACATAAGGAGTGGGTAATACCTTCAATCGCATCGGAAATACAATGAGTAAAATCGTACATTGGATAAATGCACCAC
>CAZMDX010000175.1:0-19359 GCA_964564805.1 uncultured Pseudoalteromonas sp.
TGGCAGGGACTTGAAAAGCGACTAGGTTAGCAGAAAGTGACTGAATACTGGCAAAGGTTGTTTTTGCTGAACTATTTTTTTGGCTGAGTCCTGCTGAAAAAATACCTGCTGATGAGCCAGTAGCAAGAAATTTTGCGTGATTTTGCTCAACTAACTCTTTTACATGCGCAAGGCAAATGACACGCCCTTTTGCCAGTCTACTCAACTCAGCAATCACTAAGCTTTTACCTGCACCGGTGGGCAATACGATCACTGCTGGATCATCGCCATGACGAAAGTGCTCTACAGCTGCCTTAACAGCTTGAGTTTGGTAATCTCGTAATATGAATGCTTGGCTCATAATGCCTAGAATATTGGGAAGCAATGGAGGTGTTTCTGATAAGGTTATATTAACATAGTGGCTGAGGTGGTTGAGACGTTTTACAAAATATAAAAATAGGGGCAAGTCGCATTTTAAAGAAGTGAACTACGAATTAAGATTTATCAAGCTACCTAAACTGGCCCTGACTCTTATGTTGGGACCCTTACATTGGTATCAATTAAACGAGTTTAGTTTTACGTAGCTGAGATATAACAAAACGTTTGTGGTCGTGTGAATATCTTAATGCTGAGCTTATGAATGCTTTTTTACTTTTTTTTTTACTACTTTTTAAAACCAGTGCCGCCTTTATATTGTCCTGTTGAACTGTTAGCTTAATGACCTACGGTTAAGTTGATTGAAGATTAATACTAAGATGGGAATACGTAAATGAAAGCAGGAATAAAGTGGAGCTGCATCGCGTTAGTGTCTGTTGTCGCAATCTCTGGAATTGGCTTGTGGTCAATTGGTCCTGATTGGCGAGCACTGCTGGCAGACCCGCCCAAAGATACCAATATTCTCTTTTGGAGCCAGAGCCAGCGTGATGCAGGCTTCAAAATGATGGACAAAATTTCAGTTCTGGTAAAGTCTAAAGAGATCCAACCAAGCTCCAACAAACGCGCACTGCCGCTTGGCAAACCACTTAACTTTACCACTAACATAAACACTTTTTTTGAAACCCAAAGCCTTGCTGGGATGTTGGTTTTACACAAGGGCAACATTCGCTTCGAACGCTATGGCTTAGGCCATTCCCCTGATAAAAGATGGACTAGCTTCTCGGTCGCAAAATCCTTTACTTCCTCCCTTGTGGGGATCGCGTTAAAAGATGGCGATATTAAAAGTCTTGATGATAATGTGTCTGACTATATCAAGGGGCTCAAAGGCTCTGTGTATGATGGCGTGACCATAGCGCAGCTACTGACAATGACGTCTGGAGTAGATTGGAATGAAAGCTATACCGACCCGCAGTCAGATGTGGCCCGTTTTAATAATCATGTTGCGACCGATGGTTTACCGACCATTGTTAGTTACATGCGTACTTTATCTCGAGCCCACCCAGCGGGTGAGCAGTGGTTATATTCTACTGGCGAAACAAATTTGATTGGTATACTGGTTGAGGCGGCAACAGGTCAGTCTATTGCACCATACCTTAGCGAAAAAATTTGGCAGCCCTTCGGCATGGCTGATCAAGCTAGCTGGTTATTGGGTCCTGATGGAAAGGAAATTTCTGGCTGCTGTATTCAGGCTAGTTTGCGCGATTTTGCAAGATACGGTCTTTTTGTGCTTGAAGACGGCCATATAAATGGAAAATCTATACTTCCTGACGGCTGGTTTAAAACCGCAACAAGCAAGCAGGCCGATATCGACCGACCTGGATCTGGCTATGGCTATCAATGGTGGACTTTTGACGATGGCACTTTTACTGCGCGCGGTATATTTGGTCAAACCATCTTTATTGATCCAGCAAGGCAATTAGTGATTGCCCTCAATGGCAATTGGTTAGGCGCAACCGAGCAAAAACTCAATCAACAGCGTTTTGCATTTATCAGCGAAATTCAGGCCATGGTTGACCCATAAATTAATGAGACGTAAATCAAAACACAATTAACAAGACACCTATCGTAATTCACTGGAAAATTAAATGGGTGTCTTTGTAAATTTTTTCTCTCTAATAATTTTTCATGTGCAAATTTAGTTAGCGGATATAAAAAAGCAAAAGACAATATCTACTCCTTGAATCATCTTGGACCGACTGGAAATCAAACGTGTCGGTGTTATCCATGGATGATTTTTTTGCAGTCTCAATGCATAAACGTTGTTAGGGTCATTGACTTAATCCGACTTAATCCGACTTAATCTGATTTAGGCGCAACTTATTTGTGAATGACAAAATACCGTAGTTTAGGATCTTAATTATTGATGTTAGCCACGATTTTTTTTGGAATATACTTGGGTCATTTGGTAAAATAGTCATTCTAAGTTCAGCTTTAATATGCACAATAGGCTTCTGGTAAGTCCAGACGTTCACTATGTTAATATCAACAAGGATCAAATCATGCCCATTATGTTAAAAACACTTTTTACCATCAGCCTACTACTATTCAATTCTTTTACATTTGCTGATGATAGTAAAAACATGAGTAAAGGATCTTCACAGATATCCAAGGGATCAATTTTAATTGGTGAGGGTGCATCACAACTTTTTAGCGCTTCAGCCAATGGCTCAGTGAATTTTGTAGTCGATATGGTTGAGTTGACTGGTGAGATTGCAGAAGTAGTGTTGATTTCTTCTGCTACGGCGGCAACGGTTAGTACAACAGTGACCGTTTCGATGGCATCAACTGCAGTTGCCAGTCTGGCGATTTTTGCAGGTACCGTTATTGATATTATTCGAGTGGAAGCTGAAGGCAGTGCTATTGTTTTGGGTTATCTATTAATGAAACAAAATGAAGTGTTGTTGTTTGTTTCACCTGACGGTTCTTCACTTACTCTTCGCAGTTCAAAACTATAGGATTTGTAATATGAGAAGCAAAAGGAAAAAAATATTAACTTTATCCTTATTGATCCTGTTTCATTCTCTCATTAATGCGGCAGACAAGGGCAGTGGAACTGGCTGTGAACCTATTCAGATAAGACAACAGGGTTATATAAAAGCAGTTCAACTCAGTAGCAAACTAGTCGCCTATTTAGATAGAAAAGCACAAGCTAAAGTCGTTTTATTAGCCCGCGCTGGCTCGAACAGCCCATCCAAACGCTTCCAGAAAAAGATTAGCAGTTATTGGAATTACACTCATGCAGCGCTAGCATATAAAAACCATCCGTCTGGTGAATGGACGGTGGTGCATATGTTAAATGACTGTGGTGAAAAATCGTCAATTTATGCTGAGAGTCTGATGAAATTTTTTCTAGATGACCCTTTTGAATACAGAACAGTGGTGGCTATTCCTTCTGCAGCCATCCAGGACAGTTTAGAAACAATAATTGTTGAGCGGAACATGGCAACCGCATTATTTAATAATAGTCGTTATTCAAGTGTCTCGAATCCATTTAATACCCAGAGACAAAATTCAAATGAATATATTTTGGATACTTTGACAGCGGCAATAGCGTTAGAAAATGGCACCAATAATATATTTACTCGAAAGCAAGCTAAAAATTATCTACATAGCGCCAAGTTAAAACAATATGTAGAGCCAGAACAAGTCAAAGTAAAAGGTTTAGAGAGCTTTGGAATGGCACTGGGTTTTGGTCCTAAAAATGCGACGTTGGAAGATCATCCAAGAAATGAGCGCAGGAACGGTACAGTGAATATGGTCTCTGCTGGAACATTGATCCAGTTTTTAGACAATACAGGGCATTTGATTTCTACCACTGAGCTTGCGTTGCGTAATAAAACTAAAGCACAAGATACAGTATATAAACAATAATTTACGGGATCCTCGGGGTCAGCAATCGATGGGGTGAATCGATGGGGTCAGAGTCATTGATTTCCTCAGTCGTCACCGCAGATGCTTTTTTTGGTGTTATTGCCACTGCGTTCTATAGGAGCTTTTTACGAATCGATGGAGAAGGGTGAAACTGGAGTTTTAAAAGTACCCATTCACCTAGTTGATAAGCTTGTTGGATAAGCTGCTTGTGCACAAAAAACCAGAATAACGCAGGAGCAATTATCGAGCATTCGAGCTAGGCTGAAGAGCATAAACAGAATTAACAAGACACTCATTGAAATTCACTAGAAATTAAAATGAGTGTCTTTGTAAATTGTTGCAAATTTTGATTTGAGTATCTCGGTTAAGTGCACCGTTAGAATTTTTCAGCGTATAATTTAAGCCCCTTCCTAATAGGTTTCTCTATCAAACTGCTGAGCAATGCTCCCCATATTGGAAAATTCACTTTAGGTTCAAAGTGAATAGTATAAACCAGTTTCGAACTCTCGCCCTCATCAGAAAAGTGCAACTCACCTCGATGATTTTTAAGAGGGCTGCCTTTATTGATTTCATAGGCAATAAATTGATTGGGTTCGAAGGCCACAATGGTTTCTTCAAAGGCTGGGGCGGGGAACGATTTAATCAGTCTTATCGATCCCAAGCCGTTTTTATACGCATCATTACTGTCTTTTATACGCTGGATGTTGGCCCCGATAATTCGGCCGAAACTGGCGTGATCACTTAAGTCTTTAAATACCTTTTCAACAGGTTGATTAAAGGTCTGAATGATTTCAATTTTTTGCATATTCTCGATCCCCTGCTTAATTTTATTGTTAGTTTATCTAACTAAAGGGTATCTAGGAAACTTGTCATTATTTATCACTATATGTCAGAAATTTTTATCAATCGACTGGTGGACAGAAGCCGATGCTTTCCTTGCGGGCTTCGCCACTGCTTTTGATTTCATTCTTATGTACAGCGGCCTATAAATTAAAAAAGTCATCTATCCACCCATCGTAATTTATTAAAATTTATACCTCAGGGTCAGAGTCATTGATTTCCTCAGTCGTCATGCCAGATGCTTTTCTTTGGTGTTATTACCATTGCGTTCTACAGGAGCTTTTTACGAATCGATGGGGAAGGGTGAAACTGGAGTTTTTAAAAGTACTTATTCGCCTAGTTGATAAGCTTGTTAAGCAAGCGGCTGGTGTACAAGAAATCAGAATAACGCAGGAGCAATTATCGAGCATTCGAGCTTGCGTGAAGATCATTGCGGATGATATGGACGTCAATGCATGCTTTTACAAATCTGACTTCTGACCCTGATTATTTTAAATTTAGTTCACCCCTTTTTCCATTGTGTTTCGTTACTCGGATGAAACTAACGGAGAAAAACTATGCACACAATGCCAGCCTTAGCGATAAGGCCATTCAATCCCAGTAAAGTTATAGCCATGGCATCAGTTGCCGCCTTGATAACATTTGCATTATTTGTCGGTATGCAGAAACTTATTGATAATGATCAAATTATACCTTTAGAAGTGACCGAGTTTTCACCAATCATATTGACCCAAGTCTTCGAGGAAAAACCGATTTTTATTCGCCTAAAGATAAAACCGAAGCCAATCCCTTTACCAATACCTAAGTTAGTCGCCAAGATACTTCAGGCTGAACCCAATATGGGAATAGACGCAACATTATTCTCATCTCAATTTAGTGAACCGGTTATCAGAAATGATATTAAACCTAATTTTAATTCTACTAGTGGAGACGCAAGACCAATTGTAAGAGTAGAACCAAAATACCCTACAATAGCAGCACGAGATGGTACTGAAGGTTGGGTGAAGTTGAGTTTTTCGATTACATCCTCAGGAACGGTAAACAATATTCAGGTACTCGATGCACAACCCAAGCGAACTTTTAATCAAGCGGCTAGACGAGCGTTAGCAAAATGGAAGTACAAGCCGAATATTCAAGCTGGTAAAGCACAAGCTCAAGATGGCATGATGGTGATGTTAGACTTTAAACTGGCTAGTTAATCCTCATTTGGGTTAACTAAAAGAAGGACTAAGCAACCTACGGTTTTATATATAAATCCGTGGGCTAGGCTAATTTATTAAGGATCGTCTATGAGTTTTACGTTGATCTTAAAAACTAGATTATTCGATAGAACGAGTAATGAAAGCCTGATGTTGCGTTATGCCCAGTCAGGTGACAGGGCATTACTCACCAAATTATACGATACCTGTGGCAATGACTTATTCCATTTTGTGCTCACTCTTTCTGAACCAACTTTGGCCAAAGACATCTGTCAAAAAACGTGGTTGAAAGTGATAGAAAAAAAACACTTATATCAACACTCAGGACAATTTAAAGCTTGGTTGTTTACTTTGGCACGTAACCAGTTAATTGATGAATTTCGCAAAAGAAAACATAATGTTAGCGATATTGAACAACTGATTTGCGGTGAACAAAATCTAGAAGACCGCATAGATGACGCTGATATCAGTGTGTTGTTCGACCATGCACTTTTGTCGCTGCCTTTTGAGCAGCGAGAGGCATTTTGTTTGCAACAAGAAGGTTTTAGTTTGCAAGACATTGCTAGCATTACTCATTGTCCACTGGAAACTGTAAAAAGCAGGTTGAGATACGCAAAAGACAACATACGCAAGGTACTGAAGAAGCATTGCGTAGAAAGTAGAGAAAGCATAGAAAGCGGGAATAATCATGACTAAGCCAAACGAACACCATGAAGAAGTATTAGAGCAACTTTATGCTAAGCGTAAACGTGAACACCTTGCTCCAGCATCAGTCAAACGTCATGTATTGACTAAACAACAAAATAGTCAGGGTACTGCATATATTTTTAGGCGTATTAATTATGTTGCTGTAGCGGCCAGTACCTTGTTGCTTATGAGTTTGTTATTGATTCAACAATCTGACCAAGTTGTATCAGAAATAAATTATCAAATCGTGCAATTACATACATTGGAGACTAATACTGAAGGTCCATCTAAGAGCATCAAAAATCGCTATGCTGATCATTACAATGGCTACCTAGCACAAAAGAAAACCTATGCTGCACACCACAAAACCAAAGCGGCACTGCGATTTGTTGACGCTGGGTGGCAATTGAAAAGCTGTGATGATGAAGTACTGCAATTATCTAATGAGCTGGTCGCTGCGCTAAGTCATATTCAACAAATCGATGTACAAATAAGTAGCGGCGATGCAGTAGAAATAGCCTTCGACCAAACAGGTATTATTTTAGGCATTACCCGCAGTGGTAACTATTTACAATGTTAGAAAAGTGGGCAAGTCATTTACTCATTAAAACTATCTGTAAGAATTAAGAAATAGATAGGGTGAGTGACGTTGATTTCTTGAATCTTCAGTGGAATAGGCTCGAGTGACATGCTTAACAATATTATATTTCAAAGAGTATTATCCGCAAAGTCCTCGTTGAAAAGGTTAACATCATTTTATCAAGAAGAGCTAAACCATTACTACAAGGTGGTGATAGAAAGTCCCATGCGTTTTAAAGTTCCAAGCATCAAATGACTGCTACTTTTTTAACGTACTTGCCTCCGCAAATTAAATTAAAACTATCAATAGGGTGAGGTCTTCCCAGAGGTGCTTAAATATGAAATTGTCGATACCACAAGTTGGACGACCTATGTTTTTACCTGCTGCCATGAGTAATAGCAGGAGTCAAAGGTATGAAATCAATTAAATTATTAATAATTATAGTATCAATATTTATGATGAATGAAGCTTACGCTATTCAATATAAGTAGTTGTCATGGATAATTATATTGATACAAAAGTATGTGTGCTTGCAGGTAGTAATGGGGTAAAAGCATTAAAGAAAATATTGATACGCCTATCAGGAGTTAGTTCAATAGTTAGTTAACAAAGGTACAAGATACATTGTAAATGGAATACATTTCAACGCTAAAATATTAGCAGGTTTTCAAAAAACACACATATAAGCGGTATTTAAATTGAGAAACTCAAGTGATTATTAGAGAGATTGCGGATATAAGCAATGACAATAGGACAGAAGATAAAGCTATTTTACTTCATGTATGTCGTCAGAATATGAACAACTATTAGCAAAAAATGAAAAAAAGGGTGTGCTTAGTCACTCTAGAACTGAGGTGATAGAGCGCTTGATTTAGTTAACTAAGGTTAAGTCTAGATTTCAAGCGCACTATACCCGCAGGTTATTATCATTTTATAAGACTAGTGTGTAAAAAATTGATGACTCAATTTAATTAAAAATAGCTCACTTCACTCACACTTTATTTAATACTGATGCATTATGACTTGAGATACTAAATCTTAGGCTTTTTTGGGAAAAACATACTGGTAGTACGTTGATATTCTCTGTATTCAGGGCGTTTTTGTACAGAATAGTATTCAGCAGGAACAGCGCCTGTGTAATGGACTAACGTTGTGTACATTACTCGTGATGCCATCAATAAAACACCCACCAAACCTAACATTATGACTAAAGGCTCTGTACTCCACAGTGCCATGACTGATGGCAGTGCAATTACGACTAATGAGTTCCAAACCATCCATTCAAAAAAGTAATTTGGGTGTCTGCTAAAGCGCCAAAGACCCACATTGCACAATGCGCGCTTATCTCCTGCTTTTACATTCATGCTAATAAAGCTATTTTTTTGTTTGTCGGCAAGACTTTCTAAGCCATAACTTAACAGCCAAAGACCTATACCCAGGATCTCTAGCCAATGAAAAGTAGAGTTTGGGTTCCACGCAATTAATAAAGCAGGCATAGCTAGAAAACTCATATTTGCAAAAGCTTGAACTAAAATTTCCACTTGCATAGCCAAATTAACGTTAGCTTTGCCTTCTTTATCCCAGCGTCGTTTCTGATATTGGTATCTGGGTAGCTCTCGTTTAAAAGCTCCTTTGGTTAAATACAGAAGCGCCATCAAACCCATACGCAATCCCATAAATAAAAATAAAATACCCGCTAGCCATTTTTTAGTATCCGCGCCCTGACCATAAACCAGTACTAGAACGCCAATTAAAGCTAAACCTAACGGCCAACCAATATCTACGTAAGACATCCTACCGGTTAACTTTGCAGGAATATTTACCACGAATATAAATAGTAATAATTGCAATAGACCATTAATTAAAGTGAATTCAAAAAAGTTGTTACTGAATAATAAAATTATGCAGCCTAGTAAAAAAGGTATTAAAGGTTTGTAATATTTCATGATTTCCAGAATTTATATTTATTATATTTTGTTAAGTTTTTTACAGCGTTATATTTTGTTAATGATATAGCCTGTGAATAAAAACAGTTTTTTAGAACAATAAACCAAGAACTTGTTCTGATCAACGGGTCTAAATTTTTAGGCCTTAGCGAGGTAATACTTTGTTCAAACGTTTATTGTGTGACTATTTACAATTGTTAAGTAACATTATAATAAAAAAGAAAGTGTATTTTAAGTTTAGATTTTGGTGGGTGCCCATCTGGCCTCCTGAGAAGAAGGGTTGTGGCTTAAGGATCAAGTCCACATCTGATTAATGTAGATAATTAACACCAAACATGCTTATTATTTAATATTAACCCGACAGTGATTGAATCAAATGTTCAGCATTATTTAATAATGTGACGATGGATGTATTGAGTAGAGTCTTAGTTAAACTGTCAAAACATGTCAATTTGGGATGGGTTTATTTCTAAGACTAATCTGTAACGCGGTCATTCTTGACGACAGCTTCTATTGGCCTTCGCACGTGAATCGCCTTTTGAATAAGAAATAATATACAGCTGTTGGGCACATCCAACATTAGATTTTTCGGTATGGTTGCCGGTTAAATCGCGTCATTGGCATTCTGACATGTCAAATACCACACGTTTTATATTTCTCAATATTTCTCAATATTTCTCAATATTTCTCAATATTGCGAGCAAGGTCCATGATATGAGAGCCCGTTATTATCTTGCTCCGTCAATACATTTTTTTATCCGCTGCCACCAGAGCATCTCCAAATGGATGATGGACATCGTCTACAGCGCCTTGTTCGACTTTATTCGCTTGTTTTATGTGGCGCACATTTGTTTTAAGATAAATTTTCGACTTGCATCCAAAATTATGAAGAAGCTTAAGTCGACTATTGATACTGCGGCTAACTGCAACATCCGTCGGCAATTGAATGTTTGATTTTACGATCCATAAAATCAGTTACCTCTGGCTAATGAGAATAAGATCCTAAGACTACCCTTAATATTTATATCATTCTTGTTCCTTTAGTTCCGGCAAAATCAAGCTCAGTAACATTGCCGTAAGCCCAGCAGTGGCCGCAGGTGAGCTAAAAATATTTTGTACTAGGTCGGGAGTTTTCGAAAATACATCAGGCACCAGCGCTAAGCCCAAGCCAAGACCAAGGGAAACTGCAATGATAATCATCTTTCTGCGATCGATGTATTCTGAGGCTAATATCTTGATACCCGCTGCTGCTACCGTTCCAAACATCACTAGCGTAGCGCCTCCCAGCACAGGTTTGGGTATTTGTTGCAGAATATCTCCAACACCTTGAAAAAAGCCAATAAACACTAATATACCAGCGATATACATGCCGATATGCCTACTGGCGATACCAGTGAGCTGAATAACCCCGGTGTTCTGGCTAAAAGTGGTATTAGGAAATGAGTTTAAAACTGCAGCGATCATTGAATTGATACCGTCTCCCAATACCCCGCTCTTAATTCGCTGAATATACCCTTCTCCAGCGATGGGTTGGCCAGAAATAACACAGTTGGCGGTAATATCTCCGGTTGTTTCTACTGAACTAATGATATAGATAACCGCTAATGGAATAAAAGCTGCTAGTTCGAAGTTAAAACCATACTTGAAGGGGATAGGCACACTTATCGCCGCCGATGGTAGTAAATCACTAGGCGAGAGCATACCTGTTAGCGCAGCGACTCCAAAACCTGCAATAAGGCCGACCACTATTGAAGATAGACGAACCCAGTTGTTGCTGGATATATTCATCAATATGATCACGGCAATAACAAAAAATCCAAGCATCAGATTAGCAGGACTGCCAAATTCTGGGCTATTGAGTCCACCGGCTAGGTCAGTCATACCCACTTTTATTAGGCTAATTCCAATACTGGTGATCACGATACCCGTCACCAGTGGTGTCACTATTTTCCGTAGCCTTGGAATAAATTGACTGAGACCTATTTGTACAAACGATCCAACAAAACACAGGCTGGTTATTAATGCGATTATTTCTTCTGGTCCGCCTCCGGCATCACGAGCCATAAACCCAGCACTTAATATAGCTCCTAAAAAAGTAAAACTGGTACCTTGCACACAGAGCATGCCTGCGCCAATGCCAAAAGGTTTATAAGCTTGTACAAATGTGCCTATACCCGATGCGATTAGGGACATGCTGATAAGGTAGGGTAATTGTTCCTGTAGCCCGAGAACGCTACCGATGATAAGTGTTGGAGTGACAATACCAACAAAAGAGGCGAGTAGATGCTGTATCGCTGCAAAGAAAGATTCTAAAATGGGTGGTTTGTCATCGAGTCGATATATCAGTTCTGATGGTGTTTTACTGCTCATGCACCCTATCCCTATTTTGATTTTATATAATAGACACCTACTTAAAAATGTCGCAGTTCCAAAGATTATTTTTCTCGTATCAATACTTGTTTGATTTTGTCAAAGCATTAGTAAGTTATATCTTTCAACGCAAATAGACTATTAAAAGAGCCCAGTAAAAACCGGGCATAAAGTTTTGACACTGCTGAAACGTTAAGAGTCCCTAGAAATTATATCTAAAACGAGCCATCAACTGACGGGGTGCCACAAATTGAAAACCTGTTTCGTTAACGCCAAATACGTCGGTCATAGCTGAGTTAATTCCATCCTCGTCCAACAAGTTATAGGCTATTAAATCGACCCCCCATATCTCGTCAGAATTGTCATAAGACATGGTAAGGTTGATTAAGTCGTATGCGTCAACTGTGTCAACTTCTGAGTTATTGAATACCCGCTGCTCAAACTCACCCCGGTAGGTATACTGTAAGCTGGCACCGATATAGCCGCCGTCTTTCATTTGATCCTCGAAGCCTAAACTAATATCAGCCGTTAACCCTGGTGTTTTTGCCAACTCATTACCACTTAAGTTTTGCAGAAATCTGGCCACATCTCGATTGGCACCATGAATTTCTTCTTTGGCAGGAGTCACACCGTCGGCAAGTAACACATCTTCAATCAGTAGTCGGTTGTCTAAGGCTAAATAATCCGCAGAGACTTCAGACTCCATACTCGCCAGTTTTACATCCAGGCTAAATCTGTCACCAATTAGTGCGGTCATTTCTAGTTCCACGCCGTAGATTTCAGATTCTGGAATATTTGATACACCACTACCAAACTCGTTAAAGTCAGAAGCTTGAAATTGTAAGTTGGTATAATCATAATAAAAAGCTGCGACGTTGGTTCGTACCCTGCTGTTCATAAATTCTGTTTTAAGTCCTATCTCATAAGCATTGATAGTTTCGTCTTCAAAGGCGGCACGGACCAGTGCTTCATCACCTTCTGAAAAGGTTAAGTTACTGCCACCTGGCTTTAAACCTCGCGTATAAGAAGCGTAGGCCATAGTGTCATCGCTGGCATCCCATTCGAGGGCTATACGGCCGGTAAGATCTTCGGTTTTGGGATTAATAAATGAGGAGGTGGGATTGAAAAAGTTAGAAACAGTACTTTCTACTTCATCTTTTGTGTACCGAAGTCCAGTAATTAAACGTACTGTTTGTGATATCGGATATGTTGTTTGACCGTAAAATGATAAAGATTCGCGCTGTGGGTTAGAGTCAGAAATAAAACCTCGGTCGCCACCAAATACTGCTGGAAACTCTGGAATGTAACCATCAAGCACACCATCACGGCCTACATCAAGTTCTTCACGAATAGTGATTTCGATATCGGTATCAAGATAAAAAGCACCAACAATCCAGTCCAACTTGCCAAACAGTGGCTCGTTAGAAATAACATTCAACTCCTGTGTAAAAGTAGTTTGGATGTTAATTTCAGGATTAAATACACTGATTTGAATTTCGGGATTAGTATCGAAGGAATGGCGGTCGTTGTCACGTACAACAGTAATATCGTCCTTTTGATAGCTGGTCAAAGATTTTATAACCGCAAAACCAGCATCCCATTCTGTTATTAATCCGTATACTTGCGACTCTAACTCATACAAAGAATCAGTATCTTGTGACAAATTTCGCGCACCAGGGGTCGGATCATCAATACCTTTGATGCCTGCACCATTGGACTCACCGGTAAAATACTGAGCCAAAAATCTAAGACTTAATGCATCGCTAGGCTTCCACATCCAATCTGTACGTAAAGACAAGTTATCGATATTATCCATGTCTTTGCCAACAAACGTTTCATTTGGATCTAAAGCATTTGGGCCGTTGTAGACGTTTTGGGTGTACCCATCTTGCTTTACTTTGCTAAAAGAAGTTCGCATGGCCAAATCATCACTGATAGGCAAATTGACGGTCGCACGCACTTTACGTAAATTATCAGTGCCTAGACTTAGATCTGCTTTTCCGACGAATTCTTCAAAGTTGGGTTTCGTACTAATGACATTGATGGCGCCACCTGTGGAATTTTGTCCAAACAATGTGCCTTGCGGTCCACGCAAAATCTCTATGCGCTCAATATCGATAAAATCAGTCTGTAGGGCATAAGGCGAAGCAATATATATTCCGTCCATATGATAAGACACGGATGGATTTGCCGTTGCATTTTGATTCGCTTCATTGCCAACGCCGCGAATAGAAATAATTGTTTTAAAGCCTTCATTTTTAGCCACAGTGACACCCGGGGCGATGGCACTTAAGTCGACAAAAGAGGATATATACTTGTTATCTAAGTCCTTTGCGGTAAGAGCAGTTACTGCTTGAGATAGATCTTGTAGGCTTTCGTTGCGTTTTTCAGCCGTTACTACGATTTGCTCTATAGCTCGGTCCTCAGCATTTGCAGATAGCGTTGCCATATTCGATACCGCTACTGCAATCGCTAGGGACTTTAATTTAAAGACTTTTTTATTCATTTTAATCTTCCTAGATTGAATTATAAATATTGCTGTAACTGCTATTGTCTGTGTAGTCATCTGCATTTAGTTGACCCTAGAAACGGGCTTTGAGGACATTTAGTTAAACAGACAGTTAAACAGACAGTTAAACAGTCAGCTGTGCGGTTAGTTATACATTCAGCACGAAGGATGCCAATTTGTAGACCATTTGGACAAGATTTGTAGCACTTAGTTAATGACCTAATAAATATAGGCTTTAGTTAACTTTTATTGATGGAAAAGCGTTTTATCGCAGCAAGTTGTATTATTGAGTGATGTTTTTTTTGCTCTTCAAGTGTGCAGGTAAAAGAACACTGCACAATGACGGGGCTTTTAAAATTGGGTGTTAAGCTCACAGCAAAATAAAGAGAAAAGGGGATAAGTGATTTGATCATTTAAAGTATCAATAAAGCGCTTTGACAAACACGGTTATCATAAGTGGTATTAGCTGAACCGACCTATAGTGAGAGTTTTCTTTACATTTAAATATAATTGTTTGCTTTTAAAACGATGTAGGTGTCATGAAAAAACAAAACGTGTTTAAGTTAGTTTTTTCTGCTTAAGATATTTTTATGCAATATTGTGATCTGGTATAGCTCGGATGTAATCGTTTAGCAGAATAACCGTACCCTCCCTGTCATCATCTTGGCTTGTGTGTTTATCTTCATAGAAACGCCTGTTTTACCGACTAAGAATGAAGTTCAGTTATAGTGCGATAACATTTTTGATTTCTCGTCAGTAAACATCGCCTGATGTTTTATTGAAGTCCTAAAAAAAGTAGCAGCATCATGAAATCTTAATAATACACCCATCGCAGTTTAGTCAAAAATTTTGAGTTATTTGTGCACATTTATAATGGGTGTCTTGGTGATTTTATCCTACGTATCATTTTTAAAAACGCGATATAACCGCGCGATATTAACGCATGTTTGATCGTGTCAAAAATTGAACGTTAACGAGTAGCTAGTATTTTGACCCTATTTTTTAATTGATATTCATGTTGCTAAATTATGGCAGTACCTATACGCTCAAAAATTAACCATTTTTTTATTCAATACCAAAGAGCTACGTATTGGAAATAGGAAAGTTAGTGCCATCAATATTTATACGGTAATTCGCCATCCTCATAAATATATTATTTTCGCAGGTCTCGGATGAGAGAACGGCGACTGCAAGACATCGGGGAATCGCACACCAATCAGATGCATGCTTGCGTTTTTGGAATATTTCGCCTGAAAAATAAAGGCTCGCAAGAGATCGTTATCACCAACAAACGTGCGCGAGCTATTTTAGCCATGCTGTGTTTGGCACCAGATGAACCCCTTGAGCGCGAGTTCATTAGTCATTTACTGTGGCCTGGACGTTTTGAAGCTCAAGCTAAGGCAAGTTTGCGTCAATGTTTACTCGAATTGGGTAAGATGTTTGCTGACCAAGAAAACCCAGTGCTAGTGATAAGTCGCAGTCAAATATCTCTCAACGGCACGGCGATACCGACTGATTTATTTTGCTTAGAACGCTCTTTGGCTCAGGCAAACTATAATAAGGCAGCAGAACAACTTACGACTATTGCCGGTCGTCCTTTGCTTGATCAATTAAATTTTGGTGCAGCATTTGAGCAGTGGTTAGACAATCACCGAATTCAGACGGAACAGCGCTTAAAAACTGCGGTGATAGCAGGTCTTGCTGTGCTTGATGAACGAAAATCTACAGCTGAATACAATAATCTACTTAATGCTTGGAAGATATGTTCACCTAATTCGAAAACTGCCACTACTCATGGATTGGAGGATCAAAAAAACAAAATTGCGGTACTCGCGTTTACTTCTGTTGCACGACAAAACTACTTTGCAGATGGTATCGTGGACGAAATTATCACCATGCTAGGGCAAGTTCCAGCGCTGATGATAGCGGGTAGGAGTTCTTCGTTTGGTTTTAAAGATAGCAAACGTTCCATACCTGAAATTGCGCAGATCTTGGGTGTTGCATATTTGGTTGAAGGCTCGGTCCATGTCCAAGGTAATGCAGTACGAATTAACGTAAGCCTACTCGATGGTAAAACAGGGTTTGAAACGTGGGGAGATCACTATAAAGGTACGATAGATGATGTTTTTGCATTGCAAGAACGTGTAGCAGGTGCCGTTGTCATGGGGCTAAGTGATATTTTGGGTTTGACATTAGCTGCCCCTAAAATGAATGAAATAACAGCTAACCGTCAAGCATACGACCTGTATATGCAAGGTCGTGCGTTAGCTAGACGAATAGTCGGTGAGGGTGTGTTAGAAACAGCCGTGGAGTTATTAGAACAGTCTCTCAAAATTGATCCACAGTTTGCACAATGTTGGACTGCGCTGGCAGAGGCGAATGCCTACATGACTGTGTTTACGCCAAATGCAGAAAAAATGCCATTTGTTGCGCGTATGTCGCAGTGTGCAACTAAAGCGATCGAACTCTTACCCACGCAAGGCCATGCTTTAGTCTTGCTTGGGATACAAAAGTGGACCCAAAACGACCCACTAGCAGCACTCGACTTAGCGTTTGAGGCGTATCGTCTGGAGCCCAATAATTCCGAGGTACTTGCCCGGCTTGGCTCTTTCTTAGCATACTGCGGCCTCACTCAGCAAGCCATGCCTTATATTATGGCTGCAGCCGAGCAAGACCCACTAAATGGTCGCCACCTTGTACATTTAAGTACCGCCTTACTGAATATGGGGGATGTGGCTGCAGCTAGACGCGTTGGTGAAAAAATAGTCGCAGTGGGTTTCCCCTCTTTATGGCTGGGAGTAGCCACTGCAGCGGCGGGAGAACGCGAACTGGCGGTAAAACAGTACTCCCAAACACGACTAATGATGAACTCAATAATGACTGCACCAACAGGACACAAACCCATGACATCGCAGGAGTTGGATGCTTACTGGGATATCGTTTCAAAAGGTGTTTGCAGTGGCGAAGAACAAGACCGTATGAAACATTGCCAAGTTCTGGAAACGATGTATTCGACTTTGACAGATAAATCAGACATCACCATTGTGTTACCGGCTATCTGGTTAGGTAATGCAGCCATGGTGTTCAAAACTGTAGGTCAACAAATTACACCTGCCAGTATGGGCTCTCTTATATCACTGTGGTCAAATATCGAGCCCATTCGTCAAGTACGCTTAGATCCTAATTTTATGGGTTTTGCTAAGAAAATTGGTCTACTTGCAGTATGGGAAAAACACGGTTGGCCAGACTTGATACCTAAACCTCTAGTACCTTGATTGACCAATAAATAACGTTTTATTGACGATAAATTAACGCTCCCCTTGTTGACCCTTTCTCTATCCACAAGCCATTATTAACACACTACTAACGCCTCAATATTTGTTCCAGTCGCATAGTTAAACCTGTAACTGGCGTTTGTAGCAAACAGCACCCTGTTTACATCAAATGTCTACTCACAGTGAGTGGATCTATAAAGGAAATAAAAGATGAAACTAATAAAAACAGTACTACTCACCGCAGCCTTATTAACTTCAACATCTTCTGTGGTGTTGGCTAATGACTCGAGCTACAGCTATGGCACCGTGTGGGAAGCTCACGGTATTAAAGTTAAGTCAGGTCAATTTGAAAACTACATGGATCATTTGGCTGCTGGCTGGAAACAAAGTTATGAGATGGGCAAAGATGAAGGCTATGTAGTGGATTATCATGTATTGGCCAGCACTCATCCTCGAGAAGGGGAAGCAGATTTAGTTCTGGTAGTTGAATTTAAAGACTTTACGACAACAGCACAACGCAAAGACATTTGGGAAAAAATCCAGAATAAAATGGCAACTGATGATCGTAAATCGGACAAAGAGTATGGTGATCGTGAAGTCATGCGCGAATCATTAAGTTCTAGTCAGTATCAAGAACTAAACTTGAAGTAGTCTTTTAGAAAAAGGTCGCGGATATTCACTTGTTTGACTTGTTTGACTTGTTGCAGGTTTAGATACGTTACCTCGTCCCTGCTGGATAGAGTATTGGCAAGCTTTGCGCAATTGTGAAGCAACAAATATCTTCCGCCTTTTTTTATTCATCATCCAATCTGATCAGTGTGCACTGGTTTTGTTGGTTAAATGCCCAATTAACGTATACACAATAGCAAGGTGTTATATGTACCAAGTAAGCAACTGCTCATGACTAACACTTTACTTGATGATATTGCTTTCGATTTTACCAATTTATTGCTGGCAGGAAAGGTTGAAGAAGCGGCAGACAAGCACTGGGCAACAAATGTTATTATCGTTAATCCTACACTCGTAAGTGGCGAAACATGCGATCAAGTTTGTGGGTTTTTAGCTGCGCGAAGACATTTATGTACTTGGTTGAGTCATAATAAAATGGAAGATATCAGTATCGACGGTCCCTTTGTTACAGGTAACCAGTTTGCACTGTTCATAGATATGCAGATTGTGGATCTAGCCAGCGGTAAACGTAGAAATTTTTCAGAGATAGCGACGTTTATGATGCGAGGTAATAAAATTATCGAACAACGCTTTTTTTACTGATGTAAAAACTAGTCATCAAATAAAACAATTTTAGAACAAGTACGATGGCGTCGTAGATTAAAACCTTAGTGTGATTAATTATGAATTAATTTTGTTCTGACCCTCGTTAATATGACCCTCGTTAATACCCGACTTAGAGATTTAGGTTACTTTGCTACTAATTTAGTTAAAAAGCTCCCTGTCAATAAATCCCTAGTGAATTATTATATATTCCAATAGCTAATCAATCTGACTAAGGAGGCGGATGAAAGGTATAATTGCCCTATTCAAGTTTGGTAATATAACCAACAAGGAGAAGGGAGTATAAGTGAATAAAATTAATCTCATCCAGGACGAAAGTCTTTCTATCAAGGTCAGTTACCAGTTACTGCCTAGTGACCAGCAAAGGCTTGACCTCTATTTCTCTTTACCGGATGAAATGGGTATTAGCCCTAAAACGTTAGAAGAGGAACATTATTTTCATAATAGTATACAAAGCCATAGCGCTTATTACTCAGACCAATTACATTTACCTTTAATTCGAAGCCGCTTTATTAGCCAACAAAAAGGTGAACAAAGTGACTATAGATTAAACCTTAATTTGTTTTCTTATCAAATCCGCATTGCTCTAGATACCGATATAAAACAGGCAATTAAGCTTAAAGAAAGTAAAGATTTTTATCCACACGCAATAGTGTTGGCAGAGCAAATTTACGGATTACTGAAAAAATTAAGAAGATATACTCCTCCAGATCAAAAACTCAGAGCATATTTTGAAAATGCCGACAATTACCTCAGTTGGCAAGTAGAACAATCATTTTTAAAGCTGCTATCTAGAGCCCCAAAAAGCAACGACTTTACCAGTGAGAGAAACTTCTTGTTTGCCCTGTGCCGTATTGAAAACGAATACAGAGAA
>CAZMDX010000176.1:0-5598 GCA_964564805.1 uncultured Pseudoalteromonas sp.
ACCTGTTCATCCGATCTCAGCTGATTCGCTAAAGCCGGTAGTGGATGATTTCAAAAGTAAAGGTAAGCCTTTCAAAATGGGTATGGTGTTTCCTGTGTCTACCCATAATTATGAATTACGATATTGGTTAGCCGCTGGTGGTATACATCCCGGATTTTATGCACCACATAAAGGTGATACTAGTGGTCAAATTGATGCTGATGCCTTGTTATCTGTTACGCCCCCCCCGCAAATGCCTTCCACCATGGAAGCTGGCACTATTCATGGTTATTGCGTAGGTGAACCATGGAACCAGCAAGCGGTATTCAAAGGTATTGGTGTTCCAGTGGTGACTGATTACGAAATTTGGAAAAATAACCCTGAAAAAGTATTTGGTGTAAGCAAAGGCTGGGCTGAAAATTATCCTAATACACACATACGTGTGGTCAAAGCAATGATTAGAGCGGCTATGTGGTTAGACGAAGATAATAATGCTAACCGGCCAGAAGCGGTGAAAATACTCTCTAAAAGCCAATATGTAGGTGCTGACTATGAAGTGATTGCTAATAGTATGACAGGGACATTTGAATATGAGAAAGGTGATAAACGTGATGTACCTGACTTCAATGTGTTCTTTCGATATAACGCGACTTATCCTTTTTATAGCGATGCCATCTGGTATCTGACACAGATGCGCCGTTGGGGACAAATTTCTGAGCCTAAAGTTGACTCTTGGTACAAGAATATAGCCAAAAAAGTTTATCGTCCTGATATTTATGCTCAGGCTGCCAATGCTCTAATCGCAGAAGGCAAAGCCAAAGCGGTCGATTTTCCTGAATTTACGACAGAAACGGGTTTTAAACCTGCTCAAACACACTTTATAGACAGTATCGTGTATGACGGGAGTTCACCTAATGCTTACCTGGAAAAATTTGCTATTGGCCTTAAGAACGACAGTGAAATTTAACCAGTAACATCAGCTGGTTGGGTCTAAATTTTTTGCTAGGAGTGTTTCAAATGAGTAAACAACAAACGGTCCCTATGATCTTTAATCATGTCAGACAAATTAACTGGCCCACTCTAAAACAATTTTTAACTGCTACAACATTGCCGATTGTTGGTGTTTTGATATTCCTAAGTTTATGGAGCTTAATGGCAAAAAATATTGATACATCTTTAGGAACGTTTCCCGGACCTGCGGCAGTATGGCAGCAAACACTTGTTTTAGTCAGTGAACATAAAACGCAGTTGGACAAAGCGGACAAATTTTACGACCGTCAAGAACAACGTAACGCCGCTCGTTTAGCTAAAGATCCAAGTTATGTATCTAAGATAAGAGACTTTACTGGTGCACCCACTTTTTTTGAACAAATTTGGACCAGCTTATATACGGTAATGGTTGGTTTTATTGTGGCCTCACTATTGGCCATTCCTATCGGGATTTTGTGCGGGTTGAGCAAAAATGCTTACACGGCTATTAATCCTTTGATCCAACTATTTAAACCAGTATCACCTCTAGCATGGTTACCTTTAGTCACTATGGTTGTCAGTGCAGTGTATGTCAGCACCGAACCTATGTTTTCTAAATCATTTATCACTTCAGCCGTCACTGTTGCACTGTGTTGTTTGTGGCCAACTTTGATCAATACTGCTGTTGGTGTTTCAAGTATTGACAAAGACTTACTCAATGTGAGCAAAGTGTTGCGTCTTAGCGGTTTATCACATGTTATTAAGATTGTATTGCCTTCATCTATCCCCGCTATATTTACAGGTTTACGCTTATCTCTTGGTATTGGTTGGATGGTATTGATTGCTGCAGAAATGCTCGCCCAGAACCCGGGGTTAGGTAAGTTTGTTTGGGATGAGTTTCAAAATGGCAGTTCGGAGTCATTAGCCCGCATCATGGTGGCAGTATTAACTATTGGTGTGATTGGATTTGCGTTAGACAGTATGATGTTAGCGTTACAGAGAAAATTTAGTTGGGATAAAAGCGCAGTATTGCGTTGAGTTGCTTGCTAAAAATGGACGTTTATTTTGAGGATAGGTAATGAACAACAAACATCATTTAGAACTGACACAAGTATGCATGGATTTCCCTACTATTAAGGGCCCATTTAATGCTTTACATGACGTTAACTTGCGGATCAATAAAGGTGAATTTATTTCATTGATTGGTCACTCTGGTTGTGGAAAATCGACGGTTTTGAATATTGTCGCAGGTTTATATCAAGCCACCAAAGGCGGGGTTATTTTGGATAACCACGAAGTTAACGAACCAGGACCAGAGCGAGCAGTGGTGTTTCAAAATCACTCGTTACTACCTTGGTTAAGCGCTTATAAAAATGTTGAATTGGCAGTAAAACAAACCCCAAATGGTCGCTCAAAGAAGGAAAGGACAGAGTGGGTTGAGCACAACCTAGAATTGGTACATATGAGTCACGCTGCTGATAAGTTACCGGCTGAAATTTCCGGAGGCATGAAACAACGTGTTGGTATAGCACGTGCATTAGCAATGGAGCCAAAAGTATTGTTGATGGATGAGCCTTTCGGAGCTTTAGATGCCTTAACTCGTGCTCACCTGCAAGACTCTGTTATGGAAATTCATGGTCAGTTAGGTAATACCGTTATTATGATCACTCATGATGTAGATGAAGCCGTGTTACTTTCAGACAGGATTGTGATGATGACTAATGGCCCTGCGGCCACTATTGGCGAGATCCTACCTATTGACTTAGATCGGCCCAGAAATCGCATTGAGTTAGCTGACAACTCAAAGTACAACCATTATCGCCACGAAGTGCTTAAATTTTTATATGAAAAACAGCGAAAAGTGGAATCTGTGGATGATCACCGTAAAAAACAAAACAAACACAAGGGAGGGATTTCTCGAAGTCATGTGGCTTAAATACAAAAGGGTATTCATTAACTGTAAACGCTGCTCTCAATTTAATTAGATATCTTCTGCAAGGGCCGTTCTAAGCCAGAGATACCAGTGTTTAAACTATCGAGAAAACCATGAAAACAAGTACTAAAAAATTGAATGAATCTGCTGTTAGTATGGCGCTAGCGACAACCATTATTGGCATTATGACTAGCCAAATGGCATGCGCTGATGAGTTTACTGAAGCTCTGACCTCAGGCAAAGCAAGCGTTAAGCTGAACTTGCGGTACGAAAGTGTTGAGCAAGATAATGCACTACAAAATGCTAGTGCATTGACCTTACGCACATTGTTAGCTTATGAGACTAGAAGCTATAAAGGCATTTCTGCTAAAGTAGAAATGGAAGATACCCGTATTGTTTTAGGGCTTGGCGATCACACTGTCGGGCCGACGGGATATAATCTTGGTTTGTATTCGGTCATAGCTGATCCTGAGCATACTGAATTAGATCAAGGTTATATTAAGTATAAAAATGATAGTTTGAGTGTAAAGTTAGGCCGTCAAGTGATCACTATGGACGGGCACCGATTCGTTGGTCATGTTGGATGGCGCCAAGACAGGCAAACTTTTGATGCTTTTTCTACAAAGTATCGCCCTACAAAAGACTTTACTTTACAGTATGCTTATATTGCCCAGCGAAACCGTATATTTGCACAAGACGCTGATTTAGAGTCAAAAGATCATCTTATTAATGCCGCTTATAAAACACATTACGGTACCCTAACAGGATATGGTTATTTATTAAAAATTGAAAATAATACCGACAACGCACTGGATACTTTTGGTACAAGTTTTGCTGGTAGTATTATCGCTGGTGATGCAAACATGTTGTACCGAATTGAATACGCAACCCAAAGCAGCGAGTCAGCTTCAATCAATTATAGTGCTGATTATTTAAACCTTGAAGTCGGAGCTGTGTTTAACGGAATGACTGCAAAAGTAGGTTATGAAGTGTTAGGGTCTGATGAAGGTGTTTTTGGATTTTCCACACCTTTGGCCACATTACATAAATTTAATGGTTGGTCAGATCAATTTCTTGGCACACCCTCTCAAGGTCTAGTTAATACTAGTTTCACGTTATCAGGTAAATTATTAAGCGGGGGGTGGACCATGGTTTATCATGAGTTTGACGCTGATGATGCCAGTGACACAGTTGATGATTTAGGAAGTGAATTCAATTTATCTTATGTGAAAAAAATAAATGAACATTACACAGTAGGCCTCAAATATGCTGCATATTTTGCTGGCGATATTAAAGTTGATACTGATAAATTATGGTTTTGGTTAAGTACCAAGTTTTAGCCATTTTTAATAATTTAAAATAAAAATAATCCAATATAAGTTTGTTTAGTCAGGGCCTTTACTAGTTGTATTGGCTTTTTTATATATTTTACTTATGACATGAAGCTTTAATTCCGGTGGGCCTCAGTTTAAATGACAACTCACATTGTGTAGATATATCTAAAGTACTCATCTTTTTTTTCTGGTTAAGGCATGTTGATTCATTTGGATAGGGTGTGTAAGAAAAATAATCATAAAATAAGAAAGATTCTCTTGATAGCGATAGTTTGTTGCTTTTGACAAATCATTGTGGCTGATTTACTTGATGTAAAACCTTTATAAGCAGTACCAAAATCAAAACCTATTGAACGAAAACAACTGGTATTGAATAATGCTTTTAATAAAGTATCTTCTGCGGATTAAAATAATAGTTTGATAGTGAAACGGACATAATTAGTTGATTTAAAACTTAAGAATCAAATGGCATCAGGTAAGTACATAATCATATATATGATTGCGTAATTAATTTAACTAATTTTAAATAGATTTTTCTAATGTCTTTGTCATTATTTTTCTACTAAGTATTCATTGTTACTGTGAGTAACGGCAAATAAGCTCAGGTTACTCGTAATATCTTTGTTGAAATAAAAAAGAGTATGATCCGATTATAGGGCTCCTATTTATCGCAAGATTTTCTTTGTAAGACAGTCGATACATGTTTTTTACAGCGACGTTATTAAATCACCTTACGATACGGGCTTTGTAACACGTTGCAGTTTTATGTGAGGTAAGTAGTGATATAACGACGGAAACAACAATGAGTAATCCCTACAAGTTTGTGAACAAACATCTATTATTCTGCTCAAGATAGGTAAATAAATTCAATAATCAGCTTATTTGCTTTCGCCACTAGTACGCGAATGTAGCGAGACAAAGGCCTAGTGGTTGAAGTATGACGCATTAAGTAATACCCAACCTGTCACTTAAGAGGTAGAAGCTATAATAAATACCCTGGCGCGTTAATAAGGAGGGGGATCACCTTTTCAAGGTGACGGCCTATATTCAATCCGCTGACGGCTAAACGTATAGGTTTGCTCCTTGTGGTAGTCAGAGTAACCAGATAATAAGGGCTCGGGTTCGCAGTTGTTGTTGACAAGGGCAGTGTAATGGCTACAAAGTGAAAAATACAACTGAAGACACAGCAGCTATTGCTTTTGCTTCATAAATAGACTCTAAACGAGCGATAAAGGCAATATCATTGATGTAAAGTGAATCTGAACATATAAGAAAAAAGTTGTCGCGCAACACCTGACCGAGAATTTAGTCAAGCGTTACACAGCATGGTTGCTAAAAGTTAGACGCAATTCGATCGAAAAAACAACTAATTTTAATATATGG
>CAZMDX010000177.1:0-6246 GCA_964564805.1 uncultured Pseudoalteromonas sp.
TTAGTAGAAAGTGAATACCAGCAACTAGAAAGCTCTAGCCTTTTACTAACTATAGCTGGGGTGCCAGATTCAATCGCATACAGAGTTTCATCTCTGAGTAATATGTTTCCTTGTATGGATTTAGCTCAAATTGCTAAAAATGAAAAACGTGATATCAAACTCGTTTCAAATTTGTACTTTAAGTTAGGTTCAAAACTTGAATTACACTGGTTTTTATCACAAATAGATAACCAAAGAGTAAGTAACCATTGGCAAGCACTAGCAAGAGCTTCTTATCGCGAAGAGCTAGATTGGCAACAACGCTCAATCACTACTGTGTTGCTGGCTTCCGATCTTAATAACGAAGATGCAGAATCAATTTTAAATAATTGGATGGACAATAACCAAGTTTTACTCGATCGCTGGTATCATATGATGTCTGAATTTAAAACCAGCAGTACGCATGAGTTTGCAAAGTTTTCAGTTGCCCTTAGGGAGTTAATGCTGTTGAGCATGAACGCCAATAACTGATAGCAGGGCCTGTTTCTTAAGCCTTTTATGTTTAACAATGCCTTGGTTTTCGGTGACACCCGCCAAGGCTTTTTTATGTTTATAGAGAAATTATGTATTCCTTAATCCAAAAGTTTTTATTCACCCAAGATGCCGAGTGGAGTCATGACTTCACAATTAATTGGCTTAGGCGTACACAGAATAATTTATTAAATCGCTTGTACAAACAAAACTTAGTGGAAAAACCAATTGAAGTTTTTGGACTAACGTTTAAAAACCCAGTGGGATTGGCTGCAGGTTTAGATAAAAACGGTGAATGTATTGATGCGTTTGCTGCTATGGGTTTTGGATTTATCGAGATTGGAACGGTTACACCTAAAGCACAACTAGGTAATGACAAACCAAGAATGTTTCGCTTACCAGCAGGGCAGGCGATTATTAACCGTATGGGATTTAATAATAAAGGTGTAGATAATCTCATTAATAACGTCAAGCAGGCAAAATATACCGGTATTTTAGGTATTAATATTGGTAAAAATAAAGATACTCCTGAGTCCGAGGCTCTAAATGATTATCTTATTTGTCTGCGTAAAGTGTATAACTATGCAAGTTATATCACTGTTAATATTTCTTCACCTAACACTCCGGGATTAAGGGATTTGCAGCATGGACAAGCATTGGATGATCTGTTGACTGGTCTTAAAAGTGAGCAACAAATATTAGAAATTCAGTATGCGAAGTATGTGCCGATCCTAGTCAAGATCTCTCCTGATCTTTCTGACCAAGAGATTGTCGACATGTCTAACTCATTGATCAAAGCAGGGATCGACGGTGTTATCGCAACCAATACAACATTGGATAGAAAAGAAGTGTTAGGTCAGCAACATGCTGAAGAAAACGGAGGTTTAAGTGGAGCAGTACTTACATCCAAGAGTCAGGCGTTTACAGAGAAACTTGTTAAAGAGATCGCCGGAAGAATCCCCATTGTAGGCGTAGGAGGTATTCACTCTGGCGAAACAGCAAAAGAAAGGATCAAAGCGGGATCAAGTTTGATCCAAGTGTATTCGTCATTGATCTTTCAAGGACCGGAAGTGATCAAAAAGATCGTTGAAGGCATATAACGATCATTAAAAGATCAATGGCTTTTATACTAAATAAATTGGAAATAAATCACCTTTAAGTGAAAGACATATGCTATTTTTTGTCCATTACTCCTGATAGAGATTGTTTCCTTTTATGCTCCACCCCATGTCAGATTGGTATTGGTTTTCTGAAAATGGACAACTTATGTTGTCTATGGGTAACGAGTGGCAGTGCACTACAGCGTATGGACGAAAACAAATTATAGACTTACCTCAGACACGCCAGCTGTTTAATTTATCAGATACGGAATGTTATTTGTTTTTGGCCGAGCACCTTAATTCTAGTGGTCGGCAGTTTTCAGATGCGCAGTTGACGCACATATTGATTAACGCAACTGCAGCGATAATGTTTCATAAGCCGATTCCGCCTAAAAGTTGGTTTTTAGATGAGATTGAGTCTTTTGGTTTTCATCATAGATTAGCAAGAGTGACCAATAAATTTAACACAGGTGTGGTATTGGTTGTGATTGATGAGCACGAATTAGTTACATGTATGCTGATTTCAATTAATCTGCAATTGAACGAAACCAAATTCTTAAACCAGTTCGATTTAATTAAGGTGGCAAAAAACCGCCTTGAGCCTTTATTGTTAGAAACAAGCTCTCAACTAACTGCATAGTTCATATTAGCTCTACAGATAATTCTTGGGGGCTTGCTATTCACTAAATTAAAAGTTCGCTGCTTATAAATATCGATTAAACATGCGCTTAGTTGGTATTTACCGTATAATCACGCCCGTTTTAATCTATGAGTATCTTGAGTCGCGCTATGAGTCTATGTATGTCGTCCGGAAGTAATTTCGAATTTTTAATCACTACGTCTAAGGGCTTAGACGGAATGCTGTTAGATGAAATAGCACAGATATGCCCAGATGTGGCACTAAAATCTAAACCTGGACAGGTATTGTTCAGCGGCGAGCTTGCTGACGCTTACAAAGTTTGTATTTGGTCGCGTCTGGCAAACCGAGTACTAGTCAAGCTCGCAGAAGGTGAAGTTAATACTGCTGACGATGTTTATAAAGTCACTGACCAAGCAAATTGGCCAACACATTTTGGTGTAGACGATACCTTTATGGTGGACTTTACCGGAACTAATCAGAGCATCAACAATACACAGTTCGGCGGGTTAAGAGTAAAGGACGCTATTGTTGACCAATTTTCCACATTTTTCGATGAACGACCTTCTGTCAGTAAAATATTACCCAACATTAGAATTCAAGCCCGTATGTGGCGTAGTATTTTGGGTGTTTATATTGACTTATCAGGACAAAGCTTACATCAAAGACACTACCGCACAAAAACAGGCATCGCCCCCGTAAAAGAACATTTAGCTAGTGCTATGCTGATCAGAAGCGGTTGGCCAAAAAATATGCTAGCGCCATTAATAGATCCCATGTGCGGTGCTGGTACTATTGCGATTGAAGCAGCTATGATGGCTGCGAACATAGCACCAGGTTTAAAACGAGAGTCATGGGGATTTGACGCATGGAAAGAGCATGATCGAACTAGCTGGGACAAATTGGTTAAAGAAGCAGAACTAGCAAGAAAGCCTCACAGTGGTTTTATTTGGGCGAATGATATTGATACTTCGATATTATCTGTTGCCAGAGAAAATGCCCAATCAGCGGGTGTTGCAGATTTTATTAAATTCACCCAACAAGACGCCTGTCAATTACCTTCGTCAGATTTGCCTAGTGGTTACATGGTTAGTAACCCGCCTTATGGTGAGAGATTGAGTGAAACAACTCAACTTATTCCTACTTTTCAGAAATGGGGAAGCTGGTTAAAGCAAGAATTTAAAACATGGCACCTTTCCTTATTAACATCTGACCGTAATTTATTACGACAGATGAAATTATCGGCTAAAAAAGAATACAAGCTGATGAACGGTAAGTTGGAATGTTTATTAGTTAACTATGAATTAGATGAAAAAAACTGTCAGGTTAGAGAAAATAAAACAGTCAATGACGATTTTTCCAATCGTTTGGGTAAAAACTTAATCAAAACTAATAAATGGCTAAAAAGTCAAAATACTAACTGTTACCGTGTTTATGATGCAGATTTACCTGAATACAACGTGGCGGTGGACAGATATGCTGACCACTTAGTCGTGCAAGAATATTCTGCGCCTAAAGATGTACCTGAACAAAAGGCTAAGAGAAGATTACAAGAAGTCATGATGTCGTTGCCTCAAGCCACTGGTATCGATTCAAATAAAATTATTTTGAAGGTTAGAGAACAACAAAAAGGTAAAAACCAGTATCAGAAAGTTTCTCAACGAAAAGAAACAATTGAAGTTTTTGAAAACGGTGCAAAATTTCAAGTCAATTTATACGATTACTTAGATACAGGTTTATTTTTAGACCACAGACTGACTCGCCAATTATTTCAAAAAAAATCTAAAGCTAAAGATGTGTTGAACTTATTTGCTTACACCGGAAGTTTTTCAGTGCATGCCGCTTTGGGTGGTGCCAAATCTGTGACCACAGTGGATATGTCGAATACTTACATCGATTGGGCCAAAGAAAATTTTAAGATCAATAAGTTAACAGGGGCTTACGAATTTATTCAAGCCGACTGTTTGACTTGGTTGAACCGACATAATGGTAAATATGATTTAATGTTTATTGATCCCCCATCTTTTTCTAACTCAAAACGTATGGAGGGAACCTGGGATGTGCAAAGAGATCATATTGCATTAATTACTGATGCATTAACTTGTCTCAACCCTGGTGGTGAAATATTATTTTCAAACAATTTACGTCAGTTTAAGTTAGACGAAGTCGCATTAGTTGGTTTGGGATTGAGTATCGAAAATATTTCTAAACAAACTTTGCCAGAAGATTTTCAGCGTAATCCTAAAATTCATCATTGTTGGTCTCTGGTTAAACAGAAGAGTGTGTTAAATTGTACGGATTGATTTTATATACAGGGCAGGGATGTAGTTTGTGTGATGATGCCGTAGCCCTGCTCGAAAAAGTAAATAAAAACGCCGCCCATTCTCTTAAGAAAGTAGATGTGCGAGCGAGCTCAGATTTATACCATTTATATGGTGCCCGAATTCCGGTTTTATACCGTGAAGATATACATAATGAATTGCCTTGGCCATTCGATTTTTTTCAATTAGGTGAGTTTTTACGTTGAGTTTATTGCAGTTAAAAAATGCCAGTATCATTCTTGGCCATCCCCCTTTATTAAATGGTATTGAACTAGTTATTCACCCTGGTGAAAGATTATGTTTAGTGGGTCGCAATGGTTGCGGTAAGTCTACTTTGTTAAAAGTGATTGAAGCAGATATTAAATTAGATGACGGTCAACGTTTGGTGAACAAAGAGGTGAAGATTTCTCGTTTACCACAAGACCCACCCGCAAGCGTGCAATGTAGTTTGTTTGATTACGTAGCTGAGGGATTGGCAGAAGTCGGTGAGTACCTTAAAGGATACTTTCATACAGCAGATTTAGTCGCTGAAGACCCGTCTGACGCTAATATGGCCAAATTAGAGTTTTTTCAAACTCAACTTGATCACCATAACGGTTGGCAACTTGAACAACGTATACAGGCAGTATTGACTAAGCTTCAGCTTGACCCTAACCAACAACTAAGTAACTTATCTGGTGGTTGGAGAAGGAAAGCTGCGTTAGCCAAAGCCATGGCAAGTGAGCCAGATATTTTATTATTGGACGAGCCCACCAACCACCTTGAT
The DNA here is from genome assembly GCA_964564805.1 of uncultured Pseudoalteromonas sp. GTDB lineage: Bacteria > Pseudomonadota > Gammaproteobacteria > Enterobacterales > Alteromonadaceae > Paraglaciecola. Next base: position 5,335 of record CAZMDX010000177.1, read on the forward strand.
ATTGAGATGATCAAGTGGCTTGAAGATGCCATTATCGGTTATGCCGGTGCCGTGGTCTTCGTGAGTCATGATAGGGCCTTTATCCGTAAGGTCGCCAGCCGAATCATCGACTTGGACCGTGGAAACTTAGTTAGTTACCCTGGTAATTATCAAACTTATCTCGATCAAAAAGCACATGATTTAGAAGTTGAAGAAACCCAAAACGCGTTGTTTGACAAAAAGTTGAGCATAGAAGAAACATGGATAAGACAGGGCGTAAAAGCTCGTAGAACACGAAATGAAGGTCGAGTTCGTGCCCTTAAAGCATTAAGAACTGAACGTTCGCAAAGAGCCAACAAATTAGGTACCGCGAAAGTTAGTGTTAGCGAATCTAAAAGTTCAGGAAAGATCGTTTTTGAAACAGAGAATTTACATTACACCATTGCCGAAAAATTAATTGTTGGTTCGCTGACGACGACGATACAAAGAGGCGAAAAATTAGCCCTAGTTGGCCCGAATGGTTGTGGTAAAAGTACTCTTATTAAATTGTTATTAGGCCAATTATCTCCTATTTCTGGCGTGGTAAAGTCAGGTTCAAAACTTGAGGTTGCATATTTTGATCAACACCGTGACCAGTTAGATGGCGAACTTAAAGTCATCGACGCTATCGCTGATGGTAGACGTGAAGTAACCATAAATGGCAAAACAAAACATGTCATGAGCTATTTACAAGACTACTTGTTTACGCCTGAAAGAGTGAACTCCCCAGTTAAGTCCTTATCGGGGGGTGAAAAAAATCGCTTGTTACTAGCAAAACTGATGCTAAGACCAAGCAATATGCTTATTCTAGATGAGCCGACAAATGACTTAGACGTAGAAACGCTCGAATTGCTAGAAGATACTATATGTAACTATCCAGGCACAGTGATTTTG
>CAZMDX010000178.1:0-2280 GCA_964564805.1 uncultured Pseudoalteromonas sp.
ACACCCGGGCAATAACCAACTTTTTAGACCTTGTTGACAGTCTTGCTTTTAGTGCCATTACTGTTCACACCCATAGGGCACAACTGCTTAACTATAGAATGGTTCAACTGTTCCTTTTAAGGTAATCAGAAGCGGTTGTCCCCGACGGTCCAACGCTTTAGGTGATGGGATTTTGACCCAACCTTCACTGATGCAATATTCCTCAACATTGGTACGCTCTTTGCCGTTTAATAAAATACCAATGTTGTGCTCAAAAATTTCTTCCACATGATGTGGGCTTTTGGGATTACTTGAAAGACGATCCGGTAAAGCCGGTAGCGATGTAGTATCGTTCATGTTGGTGACCTAATTTAAATAAAAGTACGCTATTGTAGACAAAATAGAATTAACGCTCAAGAACTGCAGTAGAGTTTAGAGTCGTTGTTTAGTCACTTATGTATATTAACTATTTATTTAATAGTCCCTAAGAGCTCTAATTTATCTAAATTTCAATGTTACTGTATGTTTACCACGGCATATAATGCTTTTTAAACAGCGAATAAGACGCTGAGTAAACTATTTAACAACAATGTAAAAAACCATCCGTTTTGTCCTGATTTATTAGTACGCGAGTTCGTCACCACTAAAGTCATAAAATGTACCTGAATGACTAATAGACAAATGACTCACCACCTTCATAATTCCAAGAGCCGAATCGTTAACATTTTCTTTTGCACTGTTTCCGCCCATATCTGTTTGAACCCAACCAGGGTGAACCGCCACCACAGCAATGTTATCACTCACAAGTTCTTTCGATAAATTCACCGCAAGCATATTAGCTGCTGCTTTAGACATTCTGTAACCATACCAAGACACAACTTGTTCTTGTGACAAGGATCCCATGGCAGAAGAAACAATCGCTATTTTAGATAAACGATTTCTATTCAATAATGGTAAAAGACAATGTGTTAAATATAATGGACCGAGCGAATTCACTTTTAAGCTCATTTCAGCTTCAGCGTAATTAATAGACCGGATACTCTGATTTTCACGATCTAGATATCCAGCATTATTGACTATTAGATCTATGATTAGATTTTGCTCGCTAAGTTTATTCGCTAGCTGCTCAATCTGTTTATCACAGGCAATGTCCATTGATTCAATAAACAGCTTACCTGAATACTTATCATTTAATGAAGTTAGCTCGACGGCCCTACTTTTGTCTCTACAGGTAGCAATGACTGTGCACCCATTGATAAGGTATTGCCTAGTAAGTTCGAAACCAATACCTCTATTAGCACCTGTTATTAATACAACTACATCACTCATTGTGGACCTCTACATTTAATGTCTCAAGCAGCAGAAAACTTGAAAGTACTAAGAAGACATCTATCGTAACCAAACGTCATAACAAATTCAGTAAAACAATAGACTAAAAACATTTGTAATAACGAGTCATTAAAGATGATCGATAGGCGACACTGATCCTTCAGGTTACTTTTTCCACCTAAAACCAAAGATTAGCGACCCATGAGATGAATCTTACAAAAAAACCTTCAAGGATCGCAGGCGCTGAATATGAATTGAATTTGTTGATACTAGCTTGCACTTATAGGGACAACATATACATGTTAAGCAAAATTTGCCTCATAGTTAAATAAGTGCATGACTAACAGTGGGAATTTTTGCTTTATTTTGTTGCGATGTGCAAAAGACATACAGATAAAAAGAACTTTATATGAAAACTAGCCGCACACTGCCTAAGACGGCAGTGCCTGCTAGGATATAAATTTTATGAAAAAGCTCACTCAGCGGTTTTAGAAGAGCCCTCAACTGCATCGTTAATCTCAGCCATCTCTTCAATAGTTAAATCTCGCCATTGCCCCACTTTCAAACCAGCTAACCTAACAGACATAATTCGGGTGCGTTTAAGCTTGATCACTTCATACCCTAAGTATTCACACATCCGTCGAATTTGCCGATTCAAGCCTTGTGTCAACACTATGCGAAATACCATTTTACTGCGCATAGTTACAGGACATGGCTTAGTCACTGTATCTAATATTGGAATTCCATTAGCCATCTTTTGAATAAATTTTTCTGTTAAAGGTCGGTTAACAGTTACCACGTATTCTTTATCATGAGCGTTTTCAGCTCTAAGGATTTTATTGACAATATCACCATCACTGGTCAAAAAGATTAATCCTTCGGACGGTTTGTCTAAACGTCCAATAGGAAAAATTCTTTGTTTATGACCTATTGCATCAACAATATTACCTTTGATGTGTCTCTCAGTAGTGC
>CAZMDX010000179.1:0-6748 GCA_964564805.1 uncultured Pseudoalteromonas sp.
TTCAGATATATCCGAAAACACTATCCTATAAGAAGAGAGTTTTCCGCAATTACGCTAAACACTGGAAATTTTTCTGATTCGAAGGCAATCTACGATATTGGATTTTTGCCTGCCAAATAGGTGAGCTAAACATTATAATTTAACCCATAACTTAAATCTTTAGGAGTAAAAAAAATATGTCTCGGGCCTTTGATGTCGCCGTGTTGGGCGCTACTGGATTAGTAGGACAACATATGATCGAAATTCTTGAAGAAAGAGGTTTTCCGATCAACAAACTTTATCCATTAGCTAGCGCACGTTCTGCTGGTGGAAAGGTGACCTTTAAGGGTAATGAGATTACCGTTTTAGATGCTGATGAATTTGATTGGGGTCAGGTACAGCTTGGCTTCTTTTCTGCCGGTGGTAGTGTCTCTGAAAAATTCGCACCTATTGCAGCTGAAGCTGGCTGCGTGGTTATCGACAATACTTCTCAATATCGCTACGATGCAGATATTCCGTTGATTGTCCCTGAAGTGAATCCTCAAGCATTAGCTGATTTTCGTAATCGTAATATCATCGCTAATCCTAATTGCTCAACTATTCAGATGATGGTGGCTTTAAAGCCTATTCATGATGCTGTTGGCATAGAGCGTATAAATGTTTGCACTTACCAGTCTGTGTCTGGCGGTGGTAAAGCGGCAATTGAAGAGTTAGCTCATCAAACTGCGGCTTTGTTAAGCGGCAAAGAAGTGAAAACTGAAGCGTTTAGTCGCCAAATCGCTTTTAATGTTATCCCCCAAATCGATGTGTTCATGGATAACGATTACACTAAAGAAGAGATGAAAATGGTTTGGGAAACTAAAAAGATCATGGGTGATGATACTATTTTAGTGAATGCGACGGCAGTCAGAGTGCCAGTATTTTATGGTCATGGTGAAGCTATTCACCTCGAAACACGCACCCCAATTGATGCTGAAGATGTAAAAGATTTATTAGCTAATGCCCCAGGCATTGTGCTGCACAGAGAAAAACAAGAGTTTCCAACTCAGGTAAGCAGTGCTAGTGGCAATGATAATGTTCATGTAGGTCGAGTCAGAAACGATATCTCCCATCCTAATGGTATTAATTTATGGGTAGTGTCAGACAATGTTCGTAAAGGTGCTGCTACTAACAGTGTGCAGATTGCTGAAGTGCTTATTCGAGATTACATGTAGATTAATAATAATGAGGGTTATAACTAACCCTCATTATTATTTACCTGTTGCCGATAGATTTATCACCTTATTCTTAATTAGTCATTCTGGAGCGAACTGGCCAACTGGTTTATATTGGTTTGAATATTTCTGTACAGTATTCAAACTTGGAATACGTCTTGCTAGCCACCTTGAACAATGGCTCAAAAGCCAATAAAATGACATTGTGTGAAATTGCATCACTTACCGTTTTGACAGATAAACACTTTATTTATACTCACATAAACATCACCGATAAAGTGTAAAAAATTGAGTTGCGGTCTGTCGCAGCATCAATCATAACTAAGGTTGATATTTTGGGGCAAAGAGAAATTATATGAATTTGCGAAAGATAGCCGTGCAGCTTTTAATTGTATTAATGTTTGTTACTGCTATTCCCGCTGCCAATTCTCAACAGGGCAACTTAAGAGGTCCTAAAAGCGCAACACCTAAATACTTTGAGCCACAGCGACAATTTCAGGGAGGAGCTCGTTCCAGTACATACGGTCCAATAGTTTCCTCAGATACGTTATGGCAAATTTCCCAGAATTATCGTCCAAATAGTTCCCTTTCTATCTATCAGGTAATGCAAGCGATATACGAGCTTAACCCTGACGCTTTTGAGCAACAAAACATCAACTTTTTGAAAAACGGTTCGATGTTGACAATGCCGTCAGAAAACTATATTTCTGGTATAGACAGTAAACAAGCACAAGAAAAGTCTGAGCTAGATTCACAGAATCTACAGACGAAAATATCAAAACAGCCTTCACTACAAACAAAAAAAACCACTACTTTAGACCAAACTAGGGAATTGATTGACAAAAAAATACTGGCTATTGATGAGGCACAAAATCGTCAGTTTTTGGCTATTCGAGAGCAGTTTTCCGAGTCAATAACTAGCGTACAAAATATCTTGGATGAGAATAAAAAATTATTTGAAAGACTCGATAAAGTAAATACTGATATCGATGATATACGCAGTGAGGAACAACAAAAGTCTTTTCAAATGAATCAAATGGGTAAAAGCATTGAAGAATTATTAGACAAATCGCGTCAAGATGATGCTGAGAAAGCAGCACAATTGGTGCAAAAAAATAAGACCTGGTTTGATAGTCCTATCATACTTATATTGTTGTTCACGTTACCGGTCTTATTGGCACTCACCGCATTTGCTTATTGGATGATTAAGCGCAGAAGTCTTGCGGTTTTAAAACCTAAAGAAGACGACATTGATGACTTTTCTCTGGATCCTATTGCTGCTGAAATGGATGATTTGTCAGACGCATTGAGTGCAGCGTTGTCAGGTGAAGGCAATGATGATTTAGATGATGATAATTTGTTTGATGACTTACAAGATGATGTGTTGTCAGGAGAACTTGAAGAAGCATTTAATGACGAGATAAAAAGCGATATCGAAGAGCCGACAACCGAGGAATTTGATGATTTAGGCGATAAAGGATTTAAAGAAGAGTTTGAAGTGGGTGCTGGAGTTGTTGATCAAGACGACTTAGATAGCTTATTTGCTGAGGACGATGATGCGTTAATTGAAGCACAAGACACAGATGTAAACTCTGAACTTGACAATGTTTTAGTTGAGAACGATGAGAAAAATTCTGCAGACAGTGAATTAGAAGAGGATGATTCATTACTAGCACCAATTGAATCTGAAGTTGAAAAAATAATAGACTCGGTAGTGATTGACGAGGAGCAACCTGAGATAAGTATTGATGAGTTGCTTGACGAATCGATCGACAAATCTGTTGAAAATCCACTAATCGACGATTCTGAGGATATTAATGAAGATGTTTTGCAGAATCTTGATAAAGAAATCGCTTCGCAAAATGAAGAACTTGACAGTGTCACCGGAAGTCTACTAGACGAATTGGAACAAATTGAACAAATGCGTTCAATGATACCTGACGACGACGATGAATTACCTGAAGGTGAAGAATCGCAACTTGATATTCAGAAGCTTGACGACTTAAGAGAAGAAATCGATGAATTTGGTGAAGAAAATAAAGATGACGAGATTGAAATTGATATATCTGAAGTGCTCAATGAGACACTACAGTCAGCTGCATCGGAAGAGTTAGTTGAGACAAAGCTTATAGATGGAGTGGAAGAGCAAGTTGAAACAGAAGCGTTAGTTGAACCTGTGTCCTCAGTTGAAGCAAAAGAGTCAGTAGTTGAAACACAAGCGTCAGATGAGTCAGAGTCAGTAGTTGAAACACAAGCGTCAGATGAGTCAGAGTCAGCAGTTGAAACACAAGCGTCAGATGAGTCAGAGTCAGCAGTTGAAACACAAGCGTCAATTGAGCCAGAGTCAGTAGTTGAAACACAAGCGTCAGTTGAGTCACAGTCAGCAGTTGATCAAGCGTCAATAGAGTCAGAGTCAGTAGTTGAAACACAAGCGTCAGATGAGTCAGAGTCAGCAGTTGAATCACAGGCGTCAGTCGAGCTAGAGCAGGAAGCTGTATCAGAAGAGTTATCTAAATCGAAAGAGCAAGTTGAGCCACAGCAGACAACCAAAGCAAACAAGTCACCTGAGTCGGAGGAAGTTACTGGAACTGAAGATAGCATTGAGTCGCAATCACAAATTGACGACAATATGGATGAAGAGGATTGGTTAAACACTGAGTTAAGCCCAGAGCAAGATTTCGAGGTACCAGCCAATAGTGACTCGACATTAAACGAGGATCAGCTAGAAAAAGCGTTGGAAGACTTTGAGAAGCAAGAGTTGGATGATGTACTTGAAGATCTTACATCAAACGTACCTGCCCCCATTAATTCACTAGATGATTTAGAGTTTTCGGCGAATGACTTTGTTACTAAGAATCAAGCAAGTCAGCCCGCACCAATACCAACGCTAGATGGTATCGAGTCTACTGAAGATTTTGATGATAGTGAGCTTGATAATGCATTTGATGAAGATTTTGGTGAAGGACCTTTTGAGTTATCACAAAATAATCGTGATGATTTAGATGATTTACCGGGATTAGGAGAGTGGTTAGACGATGATGTCGTCAAACCTGATGATAAGCAGATAGAAATCATTGACGGTAAAGACATTATTGAAGAACTTGAAGATTCAAGCTTTGATGAAATGCTTGAATCTATCGACTTTGATAATGAATTATCCGCAGCAGCAGGAGAAAATGAGGACAAGGACAATGCTGGGTTTGATGTTACTACTTTATTGGATGAAAGCCCTAAAAGTGAAGACCTTGATGTAAATGAAGAAGATGCTGAAGACTTTTTGGATGTTGAATCCCTACTCAATGAGAGTGTGAGTGCTGAGTCAGATGATGAGATTGACAGGGCATTAGATCTAGAGTTTCCCTTGGAGCCTTTTGTGACTGAGCAAGATAACTTAAGAATGATTGATGTTGATGCCGACGACGGGTTAGGTGCTAAGTTAGACTTGGCCCACGCTTACATAGAGATAGGTGAAAAAGAATCAGCGAAAGAATTATTAGATGAAATTTTACAAAAAGGTAATGCAGAACAAGTTGCTGAAGTAAAATCAATTTTAAACAGTTTGGATAAGTGAGTAAATTGAAGTATCTACATATTTGGGTTGTTGACTGGGTAAAATTTCTATACCCCATTCATTTATTTTTGGCTTAGTTTGTAGTATGGATTTATCCTTTATAAACGAAGGGTTTGTCAAGAGCATTCATCAATACCTGAACGAATTTGATGTTGGTTTACATATAAAATTCATCTTCATTTTACCCATTATGTTGCGGTTTTTAACGATATAAACTGATGTCCATCAGTGTTTTGGCTAAATAAACATAGAAGCTGGAAATGTTGTTGATTACCTCGTTGTTAAAATCTAAAAGTAGCATGTCAATGAACCGTGATTGATTAGGTCAATTCTCAAATTCACTATATATTTTGGCAAAATAAGTAGTGGTTTAATTGTATTTTATCAGTTCAGACCTTGGCAAATATCACATATATTTTAGTTTCTAACAATTTAGCGATTCAATCGGAGATTTGTAGCAACGTTCTTGCGCACGTGTGGGCTCGAATAAACGCAAAACTAGGGGGACGCTTTGTTCTGTCTGGTAAAAGAGTTACACCAGACAGAAAATCTTGGTCGTCACGTTTTTAGAAAAAACTATAAACCAAAGTTACCGCTGTTTGTGTATCTAGATTGTCTATATCGTCAGTTACATCTGAATTGTGATCTAGAATAAGGGATACTTTGAGGGATAAATCACCACTAATTTGAGCCGATACGGATGTTTCTGACTTAGACTTAGTATTATCGCTACCCACTTCAGTGCTCAGTAACTGCTTAAAATTAGCTGTGTCAGAAATCCTCCATTGGTAGTCCATGGCGGCCCTAATAATAGTACCATTTTTATCTATACCTTCATTGCTTTGACTAAAAGAGTAACCGGGGCCAATGCTGTAACTAAATTTACTAGTATCGTCTTCCCACATCTCTTGTGACCAACCAGATGCGAGTGTTGCTTGGTAGTTAAAACTGCTAAATGTGTCATCTTCGTATGATGCAAAACCAAATAAACGATGAGCAGGGTTTTCTAGTTTATAGTTACCTTGAGCCGACAAAAAATATTTTTGAGCCGTTGTTAGTTCTTCACCATTGACTTCGTCTTTCTTGTACAACGCTTCTACAATAAAATCATTACTCCATTGAGTAAGCTCTTGATGGGCAGACAATTTACCCTTGATAGAAGTGGTTTCAGTGTTTCCTGTTGTGGCAATAAAGCCAAATTCCCCATCCATCGAGAAGAGTTTTACTTTGTCATCTGCAAATACATTTCCTGCGGCACATAACCCAAATAAAATTAAAGTTTTTTTCATTCGTATATCCTTTTGTGTGTAAATATGACCAAGTAGTAGGCATGTTTATAATATTTTCGAAAAGCCCAACCGTAGTAATAATCTGCCTAGGTTGTAACCTAATTTTAAAAAAACTGATGGACTAAAGTGGTAGTAGTTTCAGTGTCTAGCTCTTCAATATCTGGTCCGACGCTTGTATCAAGATTAACGGAAAAACTTAGTTTCATAGCTAAAGAATCCGTCAGTTTTGTGGTTAAAGACGTTTTTGATTTAGTTCTATTGAATTCTTGATCTACTTCTGTACTGACAAGCTGCAGGCACATAGCACGCTCAGAAAATTTTCGTTTTTATTCAATTGCAGCCCTAACGATAAGACCTTTGTTGTCTTAGCCGTTGTTGCCTTGTTCAATTTCAGAAATACTGTAACCTGGTCCAAAACTATATTTTAATGTGCTTTGCTTATCGTGCCAGAGCCTTGAAGACCAACCTGCTGTTATCGCCGCTTGGTAACGAAATCCATTAAATCAATTATTTTCATATTCACCATAAATAAACATTCGGTCATTAGGTTTTGTAAGTCTGTGATCAAATTCTCCTGATAAGAATAGTTTCTGTGCTGAGGCTGCAATACTTTTTACGCCATCTACTTCTTGTGGACTTTGTATGTAAAGAACATCACCGATGATTTGATAACTCCAAGATTTTAACTCCTGACT
>CAZMDX010000180.1:0-13156 GCA_964564805.1 uncultured Pseudoalteromonas sp.
TTTCGACGAGGTCTGGTTAATCCATAAAAGGGTAGCCGAACAGAACTTTCTACCCCTTAAACATAGTTGTGAAATAAGCAAAAATGGCTGAAAAACGTAATATATTCCTTATAGGCCCGATGGGTGCTGGTAAAAGCACTATTGGTAGGCACCTTGCAGACGAACTTCATTTAGAATTTTTTGACTCTGATCAAGAGATTGAGAAACGCTCTGGCGCAGATATCGCTTGGATATTTGATCTTGAGGGAGAAGAAGGTTTCCGTCTGCGTGAAGAAAACATCATTAACGACTTAACTGATAAACAAGGCATTGTTTTAGCAACGGGCGGTGGTTCTGTAGTCAGCAAAAATGTTAGGAACAGACTATCAGCACGAGGCATAGTCGTATACCTACAAACGACTATTGATAAACAAGTCGCTAGAACTCAGCGTGACAAGCGTCGTCCACTGTTACAAAAAGACGACCCTGAGACAGTGCTGCGTAACCTAGCAGAAGAACGTAATCCATTATATGAAGATGCAGCTGATTATATCGTCGATACCGACGATCAAAGTGCCCGTGCTGTTGCGAACCAGATCATCGTTAAGATAGGTCTGTAAGTCTTCTTTCTCATATAACAATTATAGGGCTAGCTAAATATGGCGACACTAACGGTTGAGTTGGGTGAGCGTAGCTACCCTATATTGATTCAAGCTAATCTTCTTAAAAATCTTGACGTTTTGAGCAAACACCTTACTACAAAAAAAGTAGTGGTGGTGACCAATGATGTGGTCGAACCGCTTTATTTCTCTATTGTCAATGAGGCTTTAGCTGGCTTTGAAGTCAATAAGATTGTTGTCCCCGATGGCGAGCAATACAAAAATTTGCAGAGCTTTGAAATGGTTATTTCAAAGCTCTTGGGGATGTCTGCTGGTCGCGATACGACATTAATTGCATTAGGTGGTGGAGTGATAGGTGACTTGACCGGATTTGTTGCTGCTAGTTTTCAGCGGGGGGTGCCCTTCATCCAAATCCCTACTACCTTATTATCACAAGTTGATTCATCAGTTGGTGGAAAAACAGCAGTGAATCATCCTTTAGGCAAAAATATGATTGGTGCTTTCTACCAACCTAAAGCTGTTTTAATCGATACCAATAGTCTAAGTAGTTTGCCTAAACGTGAATTTGCAGCGGGCATGGCTGAAGTGATCAAATATGGTGTGATTTACGACTCAGACTTTTTTATATGGTTAGAGGAAAATCAGCATGCTATCAAGCATCAAGAACTAACAGCACTGCAATACATGATTGCTCGCTGTTGTGAAATAAAAGCAGAAATAGTGGCTATTGATGAAAGAGAATCTGGCTTAAGAGCAGTACTCAATTTAGGCCATACATTTGGTCATGCCATTGAAGCTGAAAAAGGTTATGGAAACTGGTTACACGGCGAAGCCGTCTCAGCAGGCATTGTTCTTGCTTGTGCAGTGGCAACTAAGATGAATTGGCTCGAAGCGTCAGAATTCAGTCGCATCGAATCTCTGCTGCAAGCATTTGATTTACCTATAGCTGCACCTACTGATATGGCATATGACCACTTTATTCCACATATGCGACACGATAAAAAAGTGCAAGCAGGACAGCTATTCTTTGTTATTCCAAAAGGAATTGGCAAAGCGGTAGTCACAAATGAAGTATCTGAAGAGGTGTTGCGCGCCATTCTTTCTTAGGATTAGATTCTTACCTAATATATCAATGTTTTATGCATAGATATAATACGTATCTCCACCTAGGTATATTAAAAATGGCTGTCACAGAACTTAACGACCGATTAGACTATTTAATCAGTTACTCTTCACAACTTGTGTTTGTTTGCAGTGACAAAATTCAACTGCAATCCAAAGTTGTTGAAAGCTTTATTGCTCAGCAAAATGAACAGGCTGACTTAGCTTTACTCACTGCAAATGAGTTAACTCCGTTGGTTATTTATCGAGAAAAGTTGTTTCGACAGCTAATTAGCCAAAATCAAAAGGCAGATTTTAATCGGCCTCTTAATCAACTGTTAGCGAAGCTAAACGACCATAACGGTCCAATCCTGATCAGCGTTTTCCAGGCTGAAAAGTTGCCAAATAAGCTTGTTAAAGAATTATGGGACTTGGTCTTACAAAGCCGCTTTGCTAACAACAAACAGCATCTTAATGTATTGTTAATGGGGCTTTCTGATTGGGCAGAAACGACTAAAGCAGGCTTAGGAGCTAAATCCAAAGGCCAACCTATAGTTTTAAATAGTCAAAACGACATCCAACACACTAATAATAACGAATTTTCTGATTTAGAATCATTGATTCAAGATAAACGGAAGAAGTTTGCTCAACGCATACAAGACCGTCATTACCAGCCTACAGTTTCTCACCCTGTTTATAAAAAATGGTGGGTAGCGACTTTATTTTGCTTGGTTTTTTTAATCACTTTTGCAGGAATATTAGGCTGGCAATATCCAGAGAAAGTTAGTGTAGTCATATCCTTCGTTAATGCTCAAATTTCTACCCAAGAACAACCTGTTAAACCTTCTGTGACGGAATTAGAAAAGCTTTCTACCGAAATAATTAATCAACCCAAACCTCAGATTATTAGAAAACTCGATACATCGACAAATACACCTATCGCTAAACAAGTGAGCACAAAGGATGTATTGGTTACTGACTGGAACACCGCAAGTGCTAAAATTAAAGGGCAATCAAACAACGTTCTTTTACAAACCAATAATAATAATAAACAAACAAAACTATCTTCAGAACCAGAACCGTCCATTATTGCTCAGGCGCCTTCAGTAGAGACAAATACTGTTAATGATTATCAGATCGAAGATAAGGTTAAGTTTGATCCTATAACCGAAACAACAGGGTTACAGTTGAGTAATGTTGAACAAGTTTTAGCTGAAGATTTTCTTTATCCTGTGCCTGATATGTTGTTGGCACTACCTGCTGAACATTTTCTAATTCAAATAGCTGCAATGGCTAATGTGAATATCTTGCAAGATTACATTAGGGATGAGCAGCTTGGCCAACAACTATGGTTGTATAAAACTCAACGTTACGGTGCAGATTGGTATGTGTTGTTAAAGAACCAACATTTTCCTTCAATAGATCTTGCCAGAGCAGAAATAATCAACTTAGAGGACAGCATGTTAAGAAATACTCCATTTGTTAAGCGTATTGCGCAAGTCAAACAAGAAATAAGCATTTCTGTGCCTTAAGCTATTTGTTGTTTTTGCCTAGTGCCGTTACAATCCGGCTAGACAAATTAGCGGCTCCGACTTGGTTGAAACATTGGCAGTGACAAAAAATAAAAAAAATAGAGCTTTTTTGAAATGGGCTGGTGGAAAGTTCAGCCTTATTGAAGATATCACCGCTAAACTTCCACAAGCCAAAAAACTGATTGAGCCGTTTGTTGGTGCAGGTTCAGTATTTCTCAATACCAATTATTCTAAATATCTGCTCAACGATATTAACGCTGACTTAATTAATTTATATAATATCGTCAAACATCAATCTAGCGATTACATTTTAGACAGTGCTAAGTTGTTCACACCTGCGTATAACGAAGAGCAACGTTATTATCAAATAAGACAAGAGTTTAATGACAGTGAAGATATCTATGAAAGAGCCATTTTCTTCCTCTACTTAAACAGGCATGGTTACAACGGTTTGTGCCGTTATAATAATAGTGGAAAATTTAATGTGCCTTTTGGTAAATACAAAGCTCCTTATTTTCCAGAAAAGGAATTATTGTATTTTGCAGAGAAATCTCAGTTAGCCACTTTTACCTGCGATTCTTTTGAGAAGGTTTTCGCGAGAGCTCGAAAGAACTCAGTGATTTATTGTGACCCACCATATGCACCTATCAGTAAAACCGCTATGTTTAATAGTTATGCTGCCGGTGGATTCACGTTAGACAATCAAATTAAACTAGCATCATTGGCCCGTCGTACTGGATACAAACGCAATATCCCAGTATTGGTGAGTAACCACGACACTGAGTTTACTAGGGATATTTATCAAGGTGCCGATATGACTGAACTTCAAGTCAGTCGTTTTATTAGCCAAAATGGCAGTACTAGAATAAAAGTTGCTGAGCTACTAGCCTTATTTCACAGCTGAGAGTTTGGTTTGAAGAGTTATTAATTTGTCTTGGCTGGATTTTTTGCTTCGCTATTTCCTGAGCGTGATAACAATTCAAGTAAATCAATGAAATGGAACTGGTACGAGCTAGATCTTCCTGTAAACCACTCAGACCAACTCACGCCTTGTGACTGACTTGCAGTAGCGCATCTGTTTGCAGGATGGCTAATAGGTAACTCATGCTCAATGACAGTATTTTCTGTATCTCCACAGAAAACACTTTTATCGTCTGATGAAATTTGAGGAAAGCTTAGTAGTGCAATAGCTGCTATACCGGTTAAGGCTATTCCAGTTTGAGAAAATAACGATTTTGACTTCCTGTTCATTGTGTTATCAGCGTTAAGATAATTTATCTTATTATACCTTTAATTTAGTCAGCGACAACTGCACTTCAACTCATATGTTATGGACTTTGTCGTTAATCTGCAGATATAAAAAAGGCGCAATAAATGCGCCTTTTAACTAATTAATTAATTCTATAAATCAAATGATTTGCTAAAGGAAAAATACATCGCTTCATCGTCATCAAGATCAGAACCACTAAATATGACTCCAACGCCTACATCGAAACCACCAATCTCGGTACCGTATGCGACTTCAAAATATTCGCCGTCAAATTCATCACCCCAAAGACCAACAGTACCTGAAAAGCCATTACTTTCAACAGATATACCGGTGAACGTGTAATCAGCTTCTACAATATCCAGATCATCATCTCCGTCTTGAGTACCTACAGAATACTCTAGGCTGAACATACCGAAGCCAGCATTTAAGTTGACTTCATTGTATGCACTATCAAAATCTCCTGTGTATTGATACGTAGTCAGTCCCGCGCTTAAAGCTAAACCGCTATCAAATTCAAAACCATAACCTGCGTAAACGTCGATTTCTATGCCATCAGCTACATCGGCAGCCCACGTACCTGCATAAAAACCGCCATTTCCATAATCTAAACCTACGCTTGCAGAACCACTAGTCGTTTGTTGAATACCACGGAAATGATACTCTGAAACATATCCAACATTTGTACTAACGCTACCTTCAGCTATTGCCACTTGACTAACACTAGATGCGACTAAAACAGCAGCGGCTATAGCAGTAATTTTTAAAGTTTTCATGTATTAACTCCGATTGTAATTATAATATTTTTAATTATTTAATTTTGTTTGGTAGCGTATTATTTTTATTTTAATAGTTAGCACAACGCAAATCTAATGCCTAAATGCAACTAACAACATAGCCCCCCTAAAAAAGTGTTTATCTCTCTGTTTTTATTGAATATTTCATAATATAAATCGTTTCAAATAATAAACTCTTATAATTACCTAGTTTACAATATGCACTATAAAAGTACAATTTGTCATTATTGGTGCAAGGTTATTATGAACTAGTACAAAGAGGACGCTTTTGTCTTTTGGGATTTTTCTGTAAAGTATCTCTTTTGCTAGCAAGGTAGGATATGAAACCATATTTAATCGCACCTTCAATATTATCCGCCAACTTTACCAAATTAGGTGAGGAGGTGGACAACGTTTTGGCTGCTGGTGCAGATGTCGTTCATTTTGATGTAATGGATAATCACTATGTCCCAAATTTGACAATCGGCCCACTAGTTTGTAAGGCATTGCGAAAACATGGAATAACGGCTGATATAGATGTTCATCTTATGGTGCAGCCTGTGGACGATATGATAAAGCAATTCGCTGACGCTGGTGCGAGCTATATTAGCTTTCACCCCGAAGCATCTCAGCATGTAGACAGAAGTTTACAGCTAATCATTGATTCTGGCTGCAAGCCTGGTCTGGTATTTAACCCCGCTACTCCTTTGCAACATCTCGACCACGTGATGCATAAATTACATCATATTTTACTAATGTCTGTTAACCCAGGTTTTGGTGGTCAATCTTTTATTCCACAAAGCCTAGATAAATTAAAACTTATCCGTGCATTAATTGATCAATCTGGTTTAGATATTCGATTAGAAATTGACGGCGGCGTAAAAGTCGATAACATTCGCGCTATCGCAGAAGCAGGTGCTGACATGTTTGTTGCTGGCTCTGCGATATTTGGCCCAGCAAACTATTACGATGTGATCCAGCAGATGCGTTCTGAGCTGGCCTTAGCCAATTAGTTTTCTTTTAACATTATATAATAAGTAGAACAAATCAACATGACAAAACCAATTGTACTTAGCGGTTGCCAACCTTCGGGTCAACTCACCATTGGCAATTATATGGGCGCACTTCGTCAGTGGGTCAATATGCAGGAGGATCATGACTGTTTATATATGTTAGTTGATTTACATGCGATTACTGTAAGACAAAATCCAAAGGTTTTGCATCAAGCTTGTTTGGATGGATTAGCACTATATATTGCCTGTGGGATTGACCCAGCTAAAAGCACAGTTTTTATGCAGTCTCACGTACCTGAACATGCTCAATTAGCTTGGTTAATGAATTGTTATACCCAAATGGGTGAACTTAATCGTATGACCCAGTTTAAAGATAAGTCAGCAAAAAATGTGTCTAATATCAATGCAGGTTTATATACCTATCCAGTATTAATGGCCGCTGATATTTTGTTATATCAAGCTAACCAAGTACCTGTGGGTGAAGATCAAAAACAACATTTAGAACTGGCCCGAGATATTGCAACACGTTTCAATAACGTATATGGCGAGACATTTAGTATACCTGATCCATATATTCCTGAGTTTGGTGCCCGTGTAATGAGTTTGCAAGACCCAACAAAAAAAATGTCTAAGTCAGACGATAACGTCAACAATTTTGTAGGCCTACTGGAAGATCCCAAAAAAATATCTAAGAAAATTAAGCGCGCTGTGACAGATTCAGATGACCAAGCTCGCATATACTTCGATACGGCAGAGAAGCCAGGTGTATCTAATTTATTGAGTTTACTGTCATGTGCAACAGGAACCTCAATCGAAAAACTCGTTCCCAGTTATGAAGATAAGATGTACGGTCATTTAAAATCAGATGTAGCCGATGCAATAGTGGCATTAATTGAGCCTATTCAGGTTAAGTATCACGCCCTCAGAGATGACCAAGCCGAGCTGAACAGGATAATGCATGAAGGCTCAGAAAAAGCCAGCCAACGTGCTTCAGTTACACTTGCAAAAGCATATGAAGCGGTAGGCTTTGTTAAACGCCCTTAAATTATTCATTGGTTAAGTGCAACGATGCTTTTATTAATAGATAACTATGATTCATTTACCCACAACTTGGCCCATTATTTTGAAGAGCTGGGCCAAGAAGTTCTTGTGGTGCGCAATGATGAAATTGATTGTGTGCGGATACGTAATTTGTGCCCCGATTATTTGGTTTTTTCGCCCGGACCTTGTACGCCAGATAGTTCAGGGGTAACACTTGAAGCGATTAAATTATTCGCTGGCTTAATTCCAATGTTAGGTGTTTGTCTAGGTCACCAAGCTATAGGTCAAGTATTTGGGGCCAACATTGTTAAAGCCCGGCAGATAAGACATGGGAAAACTTCACAAATCTTCCATTCTCACTCCGTTTTGTTTAAAAATGTTCCTACACCTTTCGCTGCCACTCGTTACCATTCATTAGTGATAGATAATATGAGTATCCCCGACGACTTTAAAATAACAGCTTGGTGTAGCAACGATGTCATCATTAAAAATAACGATTTGTGTCAAAGTAAGTCAAAGGAGACTGAGATAATGGCTATTGAACATAAAATATTACCCATTTATGGCGTGCAGTTTCACCCAGAATCCTTATTAACTGAATTTGGTCATCTCATACTTAATAATTTTCTAAACAGCTAGAAACACCCGATGTGCTGAACAATACGGATACACTAATGCAGAGTTAATTTTTTTAATTGTTATCGTACTTAGATAACTACTTTCAAAATCCAATCATCAAAGCAATTACATAAGAATATAATAATTAATGAATACGCAAAAAGACGTAGAAGACCTAATTAAACAGCGCTATGAAGCACTATTTTTAGATGTGAAAACAGCACAAGAAAGCGCTCTTAGTGAAGGTAAACCTTTACTGAGCATTATCGAAATTGAACAAAGTAAAACAGCTAGATCTTTACTACGAGTTGAAAAACAAGCAATCCGAGAAAAAGACTTAAATATCAAGTCTGACCTGAGTTTTCTTAGCACCATAACCAAACAAGTTGATGCTGAAGTCGAAAAACGACTTGAAGAGAGTCTTAAAGATACTGACTATCTGTACAAAAAAATTATGGGAATAGACTCAGTTTTTCCTAATTTACTCGACTTAGTAGGCCTCAAAGTAGCCACTATTTCTAAAATTGAACCACTTGCCACTGAGTTACCTTGGCTTTTCAATGATTTAATGAAGTTTGTTAATCAATCTAAATATCAACGTGTTGACAACAAAGGTAAGGTTATATTAGTTGAGACGATGCGAGTAGGCCTTAATTTTTTTGGCATAGAAAATTTAATTATTGTGCTTACATCCCTAGCTTTTAAACGTTCGTTACCTCAAATCACCGACCCTTACCCAAAGATAAAATTAAGGATTTGGGAAGAAGCTTTAGCAGTTGCTATTTCCTGCAAACAAATAGCGTCTTTGGTAGGCGTCAATCAAAATCATGCCTTTTGCCTGGGTATGTTACAAGCGATGGGTAAAGTGGTGGTGTCAAAGTTGTATTTCAGGCTTTTCGAGACAGTGTTGCGAGAAGCGTTGGTGGAAACTCAAAATTCAAAAAAACATGAGGAACATTCTGCTCTGACCAGAATTACACCGTCAGGTCCATTTCTCAACCACCTAATTGATAAATACGCATTAGGTGTCAGTGCTAAATTGATTGATAAAATGGCGATGAAGAGAGTGTTTATTGCCAATGCAATGTTTGAAGTGGCCAATAGTGAGCCCACTGCAGATATATCCCCCTTAGCCTTGGTATTAAAGCAAGGCAAAACTTATGCCCAATACCGCATACTAAAAAGGTATAAGCTAATTGATGTAGAACAGTCCAAGGCATATATTCGTTCATTAGATATGCCTGTAGGAGCCTTAGAATTACTTAAAGCAACAGATATACGCATACTTGACCTAGGAATGATTAATGATTAATTTTTTTAAGCATATTCATGCAACACCTCAAAAACTAAAAAAAATGGAAAAAATCTTAATACAGGCTCATAGTATTGGGTTACATGACGCGCTCGTTCAAAACTAGATCGTTACCAACTAGATAGTTATTCACTATTCATGCAAAACTAAGTGAACCCCTTTAAAAACGCTGCCTTGCCTGCAACATGCATAAAGACAAGTGTTAAACCTTCTGCCATACTGACGCTCGTTTTTAAACCAGTGTATGACACTAGTAAGGCAATATTATGAATGTAACTCGCGACTTGTTTAATGAAGTAATGGTTCCTAACTACAATCCAGCGGCAATAATTCCGGTAAAAGGATTAGGCTCTCGATTGTGGGATCAAGCAGGTACCGAATACATCGATTTTGCTGGAGGAATTGCGGTTAACGTACTAGGCCATTGTCATCCCGAACTTGTATCTGCCCTAACAGAACAAGGCGAGAAACTTTGGCATTTGAGTAACGTATTGACCAATGAGCCAGCACTTCGTTTAGCTAAAAAGCTAACTGATGCCACATTCGGTGAAAAAGTTTATTTTGCTAATTCTGGGGCTGAAGCTAACGAAGCTGCATTAAAATTAGCTCGTCGTTTTGCCCTTGACCACTACAACGAGCAAAAAGACCAAATCATATCTTTTAAACAGGGCTTTCACGGCCGTACGTTTTTTACTGTCACAGTGGGCGGGCAAACAGCCTATTCTGATGGTTTTGGTCCTAAGCCAGGTGCTATCGAACATGCAGATTATAATGATTTAGCCAGTTTCGAAGCATTAATATCCGATAAAACCTGTGCGGTAATGATGGAACCACTACAAGGTGAAGGTGGCATAATCAGCCCTACTATTGATTTTGTCAAAGGGGTACGTGCTTTGTGTGATAAGCACAACGCAATACTTATATTTGATGAAGTACAATCTGGTGTTGGTCGCACAGGAGAACTCTACGCTTACATGGGGCTTGACGTAGTTCCAGATATACTCACAACGGCTAAGGCATTAGGAGGCGGCTTTCCAATTGGCGCCATGTTAACCACCACTGAAATTGCCAAACATTTAAAAATAGGTACTCACGGCAGTACTTATGGCGGCAATCCATTGGGTTGTGCGATAGCTGAAAGAGTTTTGGATATTGTTAATACACCAGAAGTATTAAATGGTGTTAAACACAAAGAGCAGCTTTTTCGCAAAGGATTGGAAGCAATCAATGACCAATACCATTGTTTTGCAGAAATCCGCGGTAAGGGCTTATTATTAGGGGCTGCATTAAATGAAGACTTCGCTGGCCGTGCCCGTGAATTTTTAGTCGCTGCTGCACAAGAGCATCTAATGTGTTTAATTGCTGGTGCTAATGTGGTGCGCTTCGCTCCGTCTTTAATTATTCCTGATGAAGATATTTACGAAGGTCTTGCGCGTTTTGAGCGAGCTGTGGCTAAAGTAGTCAACGGATAATCAAATATGAAAATCATTCGCCCAATCCAGCGTGACGATTATTTGTCGCTGCATGAAATTGCCCAAGAGTCTGGGGTCGGTTTCACTTCGTTACCAGTAAACGAAGTTTTGCTTAGAAGTAAAATCGAGAAGTCAATACAAGCTTTCTTAAAAGATGTAGCTGAGCCTGCAGACGAAAGTTATCTGTTTGTAATGCAAGACCAAGAAACACAAGACGTTGTGGGTACTAGCGGCATTGTAGCCGGCGTTGGTTTAGATGACGCATTTTATCATTACCATTTAAGTAAAGTGGTGCATGCATCTCGTGAATTAAAAATTTATAACAATGTCGATATTCTCACCTTATGCAACGATTACACGGGTGTGTCTGAGATATGTACATTATTTTTGCGACAAGGTGCCAGAGAAGGCTTAAACGGAAGATTATTATCCAAGTTTCGTTTTTTGTTTATGATGGAGCACAGGCAGCGTTTTGCTGAAACTATTATCGCTGAAATGCGCGGCATCAATGACGAAAAAGGTCAATCACCCTTTTGGCAATGGTTAGAAGAACATTTTTTTTCTATGGATTTCCCTACGGCTGACTATCTCACTGGAATTGGTCAAAAACAGTTCATCGCTGAGCTTATGCCAAAATATCCAATATATGTAAACTTATTGAGCAAACAAGCTCAGGCAGTGATCGGTCAAGTACACGATAAAACCAGACCAGCATTGCAACTGCTCGAAAAAGAAGGCTTTAGTTGCAGAGGTTACGTGGATATTTTCGATGCGGGTCCTACCGTTGAAGCAAATTTAAAACATATCCGTAGTGCGCAAGCTAGTATAAAAATGCAAATTAAAGTGACTTCTGAGATAGATGACAGTCAACCCACTTTTTTTGTCATCAATACTAAAGTACAGGACTTTCGTGGAGTGTGCACAACACTCGATATCGATACTGAGCACGCTACTATCGGCCAACAAGCCGCCGATGCACTCGGAGTGAGTGATGGCGACAACATTCGCTTTGCTCCTACTCACTTCAGGACATAATTATGAACAAACACACACATTTTATCGCAGGCGACTGGCTTACAGGTCTGGGACACGACATTCAATCAATAGATCCTGCAAAAAAAAGTATCATTTGGCAGGCTAAATCAGCCTCTCAAGATCAAGTTAATGCAGCTGTCAACGCTGCCCGTTTAGCTTTTGTTACTTGGAGTAATCTAACGTTTAACGCAAGATTGGTTTATGTGAAAAAATTTGCAGCGTTACTTGTGCAAAACAAACAAGCACTTGCCTTAACTATCGCACAAGAAACTGGTAAACCCTTGTGGGAAACGGCAACTGAAGTGGGCGCTATGATAGGTAAAATCACCTTATCTGAAAAAGCTTACCTCGAAAGGACGGGGACAGTAGAGAACCCCATGCCATTAGGCAAAGCATTTATTCGACACAAACCTCATGGTGTGGTGGCAGTATTTGGACCATATAACTTTCCTGGACACTTACCAAACGGGCATATCGTTCCCGCTCTACTAGCCGGTAATACTATTGTATTTAAACCGAGTGACCTTACTCCTGTCGTGGCAGAAAAAACTTTAGAGCTATGGCAGGAAGCGGGCTTACCTGCTGGTGTGTTAAACATGGTTCAAGGCGAAGTTGAGACAGGTAAAGCACTGGCTTCTCACAGTGGATTAGATGGCTTATTTTTTACCGGAAGCTCGCGTACTGGAAGATTGTTGCATGAGCAGTTTGCTGGACATCCTGGAAAAATCTTAGCTTTAGAAATGGGTGGAAATAATCCACTAATTGTCAAAGATGCAGCAGATACCAAAGCAGTGGTACACGATATTATACAGTCTGCTTTTGTTACTTCTGGTCAACGCTGCACTTGTGCCCGCCGTTTGTTTATTCAGCAAGGTGAGTCTGGTGATCTTATTATTAAAAAATTGATTGAAGCAACTAATAATATCCAAGTTGGCATGTACGATGCGCAGGAACAACCTTTTATGGGTGCAATGGTGTCGCAACATGCAGCGTCTTTGATGGTCAAAGCACAACAACAATTAGTCACACTTGGTGCGAAGCCATTAGTCGAGCTTAAGCATCTAGATACTGAGTCTGGGTTTGTTAGTCCTGGTATTATTGATGTCACTGACATACTCATTAATATGCCAGATGAAGAACATTTTGGACCTTTACTTAAAGTCATTCGTTATGGTGATTTCGATCAAGCTATAGATGAAGCCAACAATACGAGTTTCGGTTTGTCTGCTGGTTTACTCGCTGATAACCAAGCAGATTATCAACATTTTTATCAGCGTATTCGTGCTGGTATTGTTAACTGGAATAGGCCAATTACTGGCGCCAGTGGTGCCGCACCTTTTGGTGGAATTGGTGACAGTGGTAATCACAGAGCAAGTGCTTACTATGCGGC